>JAWCLH010000016.1 GCA_038851035.1 Thermoplasmata archaeon | reverse complement strand
TCGTCAATGTCCGAGGCTTTTGCTTTGTACCTGAACTCCGTGTCCTGCGCAACGCTCTGGTCCTTAATAGGCTCGATGACAGGATAATCATTTACATTCTTCACTGTCAGTTTGAAGCGCGTGCTGTCCTTGCAACCCCGCGGGTCGGAGACTGTGATGTTGACGGTGTAGTTCCCGACGTCGTCATTTGTCGGTGTGAAGTTGATTTCGGCGCTCTGGGGACCGCGCGGGGTAAGGTTGAAGAGGGGGCAGTCCTCACTCCAGTTGAGCCTGTCTCCGTCGGCGTCCTCTGCGAAGATGAGCAGCTTGAAGTTCTTCCCCTGGCTCGCGACCTGGTCCATTATCGGGCTCAGGACTGGGTAGCGGTTTACGTATACACTCTTCGATGCAAGCGGGCTGCCGGCGACGAGAAGCCAGAATCTGTGGCTACCCCCGGTGGCAACCCAGTCCACCCTGACAATAGTGTCCCCAGAGAGGTTCAGAGTGACTTCGTCCGAGAAAACGAAAGGGCCGCTCTCCGGGTCAGGCCCGTCGCGAATTGCGAGCGGAATGCTCAGTGCCGCGCCAGAGGGGTTCCCGAAGACCGCGGTGAACGTCAGCTCCTCCCCCTCATCGAGAGATTCGGTGCTGAGGGTAAAAGATTTGAAAAGTATCTGAAGCTCTTCCCCTCCAACCGAGACTGTTGGTTCCGGAGAGGTATATTTACGTATCCGGATGTTGTCCACGTACATCGAGTTTAGTTCGACCTGGTATCCCATATAGCCGGCCTGATTCACATGGGCATAATTTCTCTCTCCATTGCCGGTGTCCTTGACCTCCAGACTGTGTGTGTTTTCAAAGACCTTTATTATATAGTGATTATAATTGGTCACGCTGCTCATGGATACGACAGACTCCCAGCTCTCGCTTCCTGATACCGACCTCAGCAGATGGAAGCCCCGGCCGTAGCTACTCCGGCTCTCTACCCTCACCCACCACCTGTCGGTGGAGGGAAGGGTCGTGCTCTGGGCCCTGTAGATGAAGTTCGCTAGAGTGCTGTCGTCGGAGACGCGCCAGTCCATCTCCGCGGCGAAATTCTTTATGGTGGCGTCGCTGGGCAGCTTAAGCCTCATGGTCTTTCTAGCCCAGTTGGAGCCCCCCGCGCCCGTCGCCTTGAGTACTCGGCTCCCCCCGTCTTGTACAATCTCCCATGTGCCATCAATCAGTTCCCATCTTGTGGTATCAAGTTGCCCGCTCTCAAAATCCTCGAAGAAGAGGTAAGTGCTCGAGGCCTTCGAGGCGGAGGCCGCGGAGGCGTTTCCGTAGTACATGTGGATGATGATGCTGGAGCTGGCGGGAATCTCGTCCACCCTTACCCACACGCTCGCTCTAGAGCCGTCCATCTTTTCTTCTATCCAGTACGGAAGCTCGACGCTCTGGCCAGAGGATGATTTGTAGTGCACGAAGCGCAGGTCGGAGAAATCGGTATTCATGTGGCTGTCGTACGTGACCTTTACCAGAACCTGATACTCGGTGAGCGCCCCGCCACCCGTGTTGCTGATTGTGACTGGCCTGCGATAGAGCCAGCCGGGGTTCCACCAAGGGGTGTACTCTCGTGCCCGGCCGCCCTCGCCGGCACTGGGTGCGATTCCCGAATCTATGCCAGGGGCGGTCGCAGTGGCATTGAGGCCGCCAGCCTGTCCTCCCGTAAAAAGGGAAAACAGAACCACAAACGCAATGAGCTGTTTTTTAATATCGTTCATTTTTATCAGCTCCAGGATATAGATGATTGGGAGGGAGATATTATAATTATGGTATGAAGATTAATAGTTTAAGTACTTCCTTGGCCTCGCCCTCATAAATCCCCCACACGGTTAGTAAACACGATGGGTCAATTGGACCTGTGGGGATTTCCATGCGGGCACAACGAACGGCTCGCATACGCTCCCGTTCGTTGAGGATTCGGAGGATGGGTCCTCTCGCAGAACCGGACCCATCCTTCTCTCAAATCCCCACCTTGGTTAATTTGTGCAATTGGGTAATATGGACCGGTGGGGATTTGAACCCCAGGCCTCCACTATGCCAAAGTGGCGATCTTCCAGCTGATCTACCGGCCCGCTTCACGTCCGCTCCCGTCGGCGCCCGGCTGTTATGGATGTGGGATATGTGTTCTGGTATAAGAAATAAATGGCTATATCGGGGCGCGCCGGTGCCTCCTAAGGAACCTTTTTTAGGTGATATGCTTCGGCAGTTTCTTAGGGCCTCTCGAGGGTGTAGTAGAGCTTGATCTCCGGTATCTCCTCGAAGATGCGGGGTACGAGTTTGAGCTCCATACCTATTTTCAGCTCCCGGACATCAATCCCGCTCACCCACGCCAGAACGCGTCCGCCCTCGGGCAGGTCCGCCAGCCCGATTGTGTAGGGCGCGATGTCCTCGAAGCCGGTGGGCGCGGCGCTGATTTGCGTGAAGGTGACCAGCCTCGCCTTGCCGCTGTACGGGACGAACTCGAACTCCGGGGACATGCACTCCGCGCAGTCCGCCCTCGGGGGGAAGGTGACGGCCCCGCAGCCCCTGCAGCGCGTGCCCATTATTCTGCCCTCCTTCAGGTGCTGCGCAAACTCGCTAACCTTTGTGTACGGAACGAAATTGATTTTCCCGAACCACTTGAACAAGCCCTCACCTCCTCCATATGTGGACAAAGCAGTACTGCCCTATGCCGCCGACATTGTGCGTCAGGCCGATGTCCGCGCCCGGGACCTGCCTCTTCTCTGCGTGGCCCCGCAGCTGTTTTACGATCTCCACCGTCATCGAGACGCCCGTTGTCCCTATCGGGTGGCCCTTGGCCTTCAGGCCGCCGTCGACGTTGACAGGGTGGGCGCCTCCGATGTAGGACTGCTTCTCCTCTATGAACTTTCCACCCTTTCCCTCCTCACAGAAGCCCAGGTCCTCGTATGCCATTATCTCGGCTATGGTGAAGCAGTCGTGAACGTCCGCCACCTTTATGTCCCTTGGCCCAACGCCCGCCTGTTTGTAGGCCTGTCTCGCAGCCTCCCTGGCGCTCGGGAGGCTCCAATGGTTGGGCCTTCGGAGAACGGACATCGATGTCGTTGCGCAGCCCAGACCCTCGAGCCAGACGGGCTCGTCTGTGAACTCCCGGGCCCTCTCTTCAGAGGCAAGAATCACGCAGGCGGCGCCATCGGCGTTGGCGCAGCAGTCGAAGATTCCGAAGGGATAGGCCACTGGGTCGGACTCGAGACACTTCTCCAGCGTCACGGGCTTCTGGAACATCGCGTATTTATTCATCGAGCCGTAGTAATGGTTCTTCACCGCCACAGCGGCCATCTGCTCTCTGGTCGTGCCCCACCGGTGCATGTGGGCGTTAGCGAACATCGCGTAGTAGCCCGGAAAAGTGGTTCCGAATATCGACTCCCACTGGACCTCTCCCACACGCCCCATCAGCGCCAGAATCTCGGGCGTGGTGAGCTCGGTCATTTTCTGCGCGCCTATGACCGCGACCACACTATGCATCCCGGATTTTATCGCCATATAAGCGGTCCGAATCGCCGCGCTGCCGGAGGCGCAGGCGCACTCCGTAAGCCAAATCGCTTTCGGATTGAGTCCGAGATATTCTGCGATCACACCCCCGAGGGACCTCTGCTTGTGGTACTCCGGGACGGAACCCAGAACAGCGGCCTCGATGTCCTTTCTCTCAAGGTTTCGCGCGTCTCGCAGTGCCTCTCTGAACGCCTCGAACGCCAGTTCTTGCACGTTCGCGTCGCTCCTCCTCCCGAAGACCCCGTGACCGATTCCGACCGCCGCGACCCTCATCTCCTTCACCTCAGATGTACTGCCCGCCGTCGACCTTGATGACCTCCCCGGTGATGTGCCTCGCCTTCTCCGTGCAGAGAAACACAACCACGTTTGCGACGTCCTCGGGTGTTGCTATTCTGCCTAGTACTGTCTCGTCTATCGCTTTCTCGAGGAACTCCGGAGGAATCTTCTTTGCCATCTCTGTCATCACCATGCCCGGCGCGACGCAATTCACGTTCACGTTGAACTTACCGAGTTCCTTAGCGAGGGCCTTCGTCATCGCTATCTCGCCGCCCTTCGAAGCCGAGTAGTTGGTCTGACCGAACTTGCCCCGGAGGCCGTTTATCGAGGTCACGTTGACTATTTTACCATACCTCTGGTCCTTAAATATTCCAGCGACGGCGCGGTTGTAGTTGAAATAGCCCTTCAGGTTCGTGTTGATGACCGTGTCCCACTGCTCCTCCGTCATTTTCCATATCACGCTATCCCAGTTGATGCCGGCATTACAGACGAGAATGTGGATGCTGCCCCACTCCTTCAGCACGGTCTGGACCATATTCTCCGCTTCTTTGAACGAGGTGACGTCTGCCTTTATCGCCAGACCCTTCCTGCCCATCGCCTCCAGCTCTCTCACGACCTCTTTTGCCTCGGCATCATGCCTCCTGTAGTTCAGCGCCACGTTCGCCCCCTCCCGCCCCAGCGCGAGGCATATTGCCCGGCCTATTCCCATGCTTCCACCGGTCACTATTGCATTCTTCCCTTCGAGTTCCATTTCAACAGGCCTCCCGGAGACTTCAACGAACTATCTGTCTTTCCAGATGGGCTTCCTTTTCTCGAGAAAAGCGGCGAGCCCCTCGCTCGCGTCCTCTGTCGCCATAAGTTTCTCCAGATACAGCTCCTCGATGACGGGCATCGCTTCAGAGTAGGTCTGGCCCAGGGCGCTGCGCATCGCTCGCTTGGCCATCGCGAGAACTGCGGAGCTACTCGCGGTTAGCTTCGAAATGAATGCCTCGCTCTCTGCTGCGAAGCTCTCGTCCGGGAACACGCGGTTCACGAGCCCCATCGCCTTCATCTCCGCCGCGGAGTATGTGTCTCCGGTCAAAAGAATGTCGGCGGCATGTTTGTAGGCCGTGGTGTTCGGGAGGAGGTAGGCCGCGAGAGGGGGAAAAACACCGACCTTTATCTCTGGCTGGCCGAACCTCGCCCTCTCGGACGCGAGAACGATATCGCAGTAGAGCGCGAGCTCGCACCCGCCGCCCAGGCAGGCACCCTGAACGAGCGCCACCGTGGGTGTATCGATTTTGTTCAGATTCTCGAATATAGTGTGGAATACCTTGATCATCTCCCTGACCTTGTCCTTCGTGTGCTCTCCGACGTCCACGCCCGTCGAGAAGTACTTCCCCTCGGCAGATATCACCAGCGCCCTCAGGCCTTCGCTTTTCTGGACACTGACGAGAGCGTCATTGAGCTCCATCATCATCTCGATGTTCAGGATGTTGTTGGGGGGCCTTCTGAGCACCAATCTAGCCACGTGGTCGGAGACTCCGAAGGATATGTGCTTGTAGTCCAAGGCGGCCACCTCACTCCATGACGACGATGGACCGTATCAGGGATGGGTCCCCGCTCTCGAGCTTTTTAAAGCCTTCGTTGATTTCGTCTAGCCTGTACTTGTGCGTCACGAGCTCCTTGACTCTGAGCTTCCCGGACCTCGCTAGCTCGATGATTCTCGGGTAGTCCTGAAGGCCGCAGCCCAGCGAACCCTTTACCTCAATCTCGCAGAACATGATTCTGCCCGCGTTGAGCTTCACGTCCTCGTGCGTGTAGCCCACGACCACAACTCTGCCCCCCCACCTGACCGCTCTGAATGCCTCCTCTATAGTGGGCGGGTTGCCTATGACCTCGAACGCGATGTCCGCCCCACCACCCGTGAGCTTCTTCACCGCCTTCGAGAGGCTCTCCACCTTTTTCGCGTTAATGACGTCGCTGGCCCCTAGCTTCCTCGCCTGCTCCAGCTTCTCGTCATAGATGTCGACCGCGATGACGCTCGCACCGACGAGCGAGGCCATCTGGACCAGAGAGAGGCCCACTCCCCCGCACCCGATGACCAGGACCCTCTCGCCCGGCAGGACCCTGCCCCTGTTGACGACGGCGTGATACGGTGTCGAGATGGCGTCGGAGATGATGCAGCCCTCTTGAAGCGGAATCGGCTCGGGCAGGTGGAATATGTCCGAGGCCGGGACTGAAATGAACTCGGCGAAGCCACCGTCCCTGTGGTTCCCCACCATGGTCTGCCTCTCGCAAATGGTCCCGCGCCCCGTCCTGCAGTAGTGGCAGGTGCCGCAGGCGAAAACCGGCGGAATGAGGACCCGGTCGCCCTTTTTGAACTCCGTCACCGCGGAGCCCGTCTCCGCCACCGTTCCGGATATCTCGTGGCCCAGTATTATCGGGGGTTTCTTCGCGGTCGGCAGGCCATGTAGGTAGTGCAGGTCAGTTCTGCACAAGCCGCAGGCCGCGACCCTAACCAGAACATCACGAATACCGTACTCCGGAACAGGGACCCTTTCGATTTTCATCGGCTGGCCCTTCTCCCTGAAAACCGCGGCTCTCATCTCAGCCAGTGTCTCCCCTCCCATTGGCTCCGGACGCTAATCGCCGGCTGGTTTAAAAGGTTTTGCAGGAGGCGACGACGTCCCGCGCCGCGCGCTGCACCCAGCGAGCGAGGCGAACACTCCACCGAAGCATAGGGCGGAGAAGACCGCGAAGCCTGTTCTGACCGCGCTCAGAAGGGCCGGGTGCCGCTCCGGGAGAATCTCAACCTTGCCAACACATGTCGCGATGATTAGCATGGCGATTCCCATGCTGAGCATCTGACCCACCAGCCTCATCGTTCCGAGTGTGCTCGAGGCCACTCCATAATGCCTCCTTTCGACAGAGCCCATGACCGCGTTCGTGTTGGGTGAGGAGAAGAGCGCCAGGCCTGTCCCGATGACGATGAGACCGGTGGCGATGAATTCCGGCCTCGTTCCTTCGCTCAGTAGGGTGAAGGGCAAGAGTCCGCCCGCGGTCACTGCCATACCGGCTGAGGCGATGATGCGGGGCTCGATTCTGTCGGAGAGCCTTCCGGCCAGCGGTGAGAGGGCGGCCATCGTGACCGGCTGGGCCATTAGAACCAACCCCGCGCTCCGGGGGTCGAGACCGCCGATGTACTGTAGATAGAGACTGAGGAGGAAGGTCACGGCGAAGGTGGCGCTGTAGTTGATAAGCGCGGCCAGGTTGGAGAGGAGGAAGACCGGGTTTCTTACGAAAAGCCGTATGTCCAGCACGGGGCTCTTGCTTCTGAACTCCAGAAGCGCGAAGGCCGCGACGCCCAGCGCGCCGAGCAGAACCAGCCCCGCGCCGGAGGGCCCGGGGAGGGCGGAGAGGCCGCACATCAGGGCCGTGATACCGAGACCGTAGAAGACTGAGCCGGGGACATCGAGCCCCTCTCCCCGCGCCTCGGCCCACTCGCCCTCAACCCTCAACACCACGACAGGGATGACGAGCAAGCCGGGGAGCACGCTCGCCAGAAAAACGCTCCTCCACCCGAGGCTCTGGGTCAGGATGCCCCCCAATAAAGGGCCGAGGGAGAGACCGAGATAGACAGAGGCAACGTTTATCCCTAGCGCCCTTCCCCTCTCGCCCGGAGGATAGACCGATGTAACGATGGCCACGGACGTGCCGAATATCATCGCGCCCCCGAGGCCCTGCACGACCCGGAAAGAGATCAAGAGCGCGGCCGAGCTGGAGATAGCGGAGAGTAGAGAGGAGGCTGTGAAGATCACCACGCCCCAGCGGAAAAACCTCTTCCTTCCGTAAATGTCCGCCGCCCTACCGAAAGGCACCAAGAAAACCGCCGCGGAGAGTAAGTAGGAGGTCGCAACCCAGCCCAGCGCGACGGCGTCCATCGAGAACTCCCCTCCGATCGCGGGCAGGGCGATATTCACCGACGAGCCCATGAATGGCGTGAGGAAGGAGGCAAGGGTGGCGGCGAACAGCACCGCGGTCTTTTCAGCTTCCGGGGTCTCCCTCAAATTCCTCAACATCCTCTGTTCGTTTTCGCTTTAAAGACCACCACCAAGCACCGGTATCGGGGCCGGCCCCAGCGACTAGACCCAAGAAACGCAGCAGATCCTCCCGCGCACCAGGCCCCTATATCCCCGGTCCTATATCCCAGAGGACTAACCGCCACGCTCCTCGGGCCCATTTTCCCCCGCCCGCGGCTCCCTTGTGTATATGGTCTTCAGGCTTCCTTTCGCACCCCTCAGGCACGCCTCGCAGAGCTCCTCAGCCTCCGGCTCCTCGAGCCTCACCTCGAGCCCGAGCTCCCTGTACATCTCCACCATCTCGCTCAGCCGCGGTTCGTCGTAGGTGCTCCTCCTCACCCAGCCCTCCCGCGCGAGCTCGGCCTCCCTTTTACCCATCTTCCCGCGCTCAGACATCACAGCCACCCTCCTCCTTTCTTCCCTCCCCCCGACCTTACCCTCTCCGCCGCCCTTCGCCGGGTTCCAGCATCAGGCCCCCAGTGGTTGAAGAGCGGGGGCTCATGGGCCCGACCCGGCTCGCTGGGACGGGAGCACGGGCCGCTTTAGTATAGCTCGTCCTCTTCCCCTCCGCCTGGCATCCTCCCGTGCTGCTGGATATATTGCTGGAGGAGCTCGCTCTCCTTCTTCGTGTACATCTTATCCTCTTCGAAATGGAAGAATCTGGCCCTCCCTCCGGCTGCCAGCTGCTCCCTGAGAGCGGCCCTGATGTTCTGCACACCCGCGATTCTCAGAGTCTCCTTTTTCTCATCGAGCAATACGTAGACCCCCTCGCTCTCGGGCGCCTTCTCGATATTCTCTGCTATGAACTCGAGCCACCTCTCCGGGGGTTGCGGGTTCCTGCGAATCAGAAGCCTCAAATCGCACTGAAGGCAGCGCCGGGCTTCGGCCATCGCCTCTCCGGGCTCCAGTGGGAGCTCCACGGGCTCCCTATCCATGGCGGGCCCGCCCTTCCTGTCCCTCCTGCGCCTCGCCCTCACCCTCCTAAGCGTCGCAAAGCCCTCTACCCTCCCGATTCTCTGCTCTGGGGCTACCCATTTCCGGAGGGTGATGTCCACGTTTCCGTCGCCGCCGAGGTACCTGTCGATTGCAGACGCCGCCCTCCTGCCCGAGGCCACGGCCTCGACCACGGAGCCCGGCTGCTTCACGATATCTCCGGCCGCGAAGACGCCGGGCCTAGTCGTCATCTGAGAGGCGTCGACCACCACAGCTGACTTCCGGGTCTCTATCCCGAGCTCCGGAGGAATGAAGCGCAGGTCCGCGTCCTGCCCAACCGCGAATATGACAGTGTCGGCCTCGATGGATGTTTTTACAGAATCATCAAATGCAGGATTAAACCGCCCCTGCTCGTCGAAGACGCGCGTGCAGCGCCGGAGCTCGACGCCCGCCACGCACTCACCACCTCCCCTACCTCCCCCGGCCCCAGCCTCACCTCCCTCCGAGACATTGCCCGCCCCCATCGCTTCGGCTCGCCCCCCCCTCCTCCCTAGAATTCTCAGCGGGCCCCAGGAGGGCAGAATCTCAACACCCTCGTCGAGTGCCTCCTCGAGCTCCCAGGGCGAGGCGGGCATCTCCTCCCTAGATTCAAGACAGGCCATCACGACCTCCTCTGCGCCTGAGCGCAGGGCCGCGCGGGCGACATCCACCGCTACGTTCCCGCCGCCGATCACAACCGTCCTGCTTCCGACATGGGGCGCTGTGCCGGCGTTGTAGGCCCTCAGGAAGTCCAGCCCCCAGAGGACCCCGTCGAGCCCCGCGCCCTCGACCTCGATTCTCCGGCTGCGCGGGAGGCCAGGAGCGAGCAGGACCGCGTCGAAGCTCTTCACGAGGTCCTCGAGGGACACCGCGGTCCCGACCTCGATGCCCGTTTTGATCAAGAGGTCGCCCGCTAGCTCTGAGAGGTCAGCCTCGAGGGCCTCACGCGGCAGCCTGAACGGCGGAATTCCCCACGCGAGCACGCCGCCGGGCCTCTCCTCCCTCTCGAGCACGACGACGGAGTGGCCCTTGAGTGAGAGGAGAAAGGCGGCGGAGAGCCCCGCGGGCCCTGAGCCCACGACCGCAACACTCTTCCCCGTCTCCGGAGAGCGGTTGAGACCCTCCCTCCACGCTCTGTCACCCCTCAGCGCGGCGTGTCTCTTCAGCTCCCGAATCGACACGGGCTCATCCACCTTCCCCCTCCGGCACCTCGACTCGCAGGGCCTGAGGCATATATGGCCCAGAACGAGGGGCAGGAGCACCCTCTCCCTGATGACACGAATCGCCTCCTCCGGTCTCCCGCTCGCGAGGAGTCTGACGTACTCCGGTACGTCAGCGCCGAGGGGGCATGTGGAGCGGCAGGGGACGAGCGCCGCCTCCCGCTCACCCTCGGTATATGCATCTTTGTCCATCAGGGCGCCCGTGGGACAGACCTCGACGCACGCGCCGCAGAAGCGGCAATCGGACTCTCGGAGACTTGGAGCGCGCGTCGTGCCCACGACCCTCTCACCGTTTTTGAACACAAATCCGAGCGCCCCGACGCCCCTGACTTCGGCGCAGGCCCTGACGCACCTCGCGCAGTTGATGCAGAGGTTGTAGTCGCGAATAAAGAGGGGGTCGTCCTTCAGTATGGGGAGGCCACGCGGCACGTACTTTGGCGTGCTCGGCGGGACGCCGATGAAGTTCGCTACTCTCTGCAGCTCGCATTTCCCAAACTTCGGGCAGCACCTCTCCGCCATGGGTACGCTAGAGGAGCAAGGCTCGCGGACGCAGCCCTCCTGCTGGGCACAGGTCAGGCAGGCGTGGGGGTGGTTCGCAAGAATGCGCGCGAGATTCTTCTGCCTCTCCTCCCTGACCGCCGGCGTGTCGGTCCGCACCTCCATGCCCTCCTCCACGGGGGTCGTACAGGATGTGACTATTCCCCTCCCCGCGACCTCGACTAGGCAGAGCTTGCAGCCCTTCACTTCGGTAGGAGGGACGTCCCCCTCGATTCTCTCGTCTCCCCTAAATATGAATGGAGAAGGCTTCGCGAGCTCGAGCGAGGAGAGGTCGGGATGGGAGCAGATTCCGGGTATGTAGACCCCGGCCTCGCGCGCAACCTGCAGAATCGTTTGACCCCTCACAGCCTCAAGGGCCTTTCCATCAATGCTTAGCCTGAGCCTATCCCTGGTACCCTCCGCCATATCCGCACCCCTGACGCTCGCGGGCGTCCTGCGCAATTTCCCACCACCTATATTAAAAATTGGATGGGATACGCATGAGCGCTAGCTCCTACGCCTTGCTCTCCCCCGAGCTCAGCCGAATATTTCCAAAACAGTTCTGCCGAGCTCGGTTATCGAGAGCTCCCGCCCCTTGCCTCGGACCCATTGGTTCCTAAGCCACGGCTCGAGAAAGTTCCTGCGGTACCTCATTATAGCGCTTTGCGTCACCCTCCCTCTCTGGTCGAAAACGGCCGACATCAAGCCTTCCCTTTCCAGCCTTCGGACGATGTTGGAGGCGCTCAATATCGCCCTCTGGCGGAGCATTTTGTCTAGGACCCCCAGCCCTGCCACATGCTCCCGCTTCGGGGCCCTGATCTCGAACTCAGGAAGGGGAGTAGGGTCGTACACGGCCCTAGCGAGGCCGACAAGCTTTCCATCGACACAATACACACTCATATCCCTGACCGTATATTCCTTCACCCCCACGCTGAATGGAATCGCCCCCTCCATTCCACAGGCGACGAGCGCAGCGGCCCCATAAACATTTGGCCCGGCGCTGATGTTAACATAAACATGATTCCCGGCACCCTTCTCTCTCCGGATTATTTGCAGAAGGACCCTGAGAACATCCCTGAAGCTATTAACGTTCACCTCCACTCGCTCGCACTCTCGTACGAGAGGCTTTAGCTGGGACTCGACTTCCCTAAGAAAGTCGGTATAGGGCGGCTTCCGTGCATAATGAATAAGATAGACCCGGTCGGCTCGGTAGAACTCGATGGGTTTAACAACCATAACAGTCTCAAATGTAACACAAGAGACTACGATCCTAAGATTCGAAAGCCCCGGCATATACACAACTCCATAACGTTTGTAACGTATTATTTGTTATTTATTTTTTCCGCATTTCTACCTAACCATGATACGGTGCAGCGGTATAGCCGCAACTGATGAGTTGGGTTGGGAAGCAAATGATGGTATTTCGCTGGGGGGAGACTAGTGGTGAAGACCTGCATCGAGCGCTGTCTCTGCGGAATTCTGGACTCACTTGGGCTGGCCGGAAAGTACCTGACCAACCAGCGCGTTCGAGGGTACGAGGTCGATGTCCTTTTTCCGGAGTACAAAATAATAATGGAGGCCGACGGGGAGCCCTACCACCAAGGCGAGGCGATGCGCAGGGACCGAATTCGGGACCAGGAGCTCTTCGCCTTGGGCTACAGGGTGATTCGCTTCTGGGGCACGGATCTGGTGAGAGCGCCATGGAGGGTCCGCCGGAAGCTCGTGGTCAGGCTCTGCGGCGGTCCGCTTAGGCTCCGGGGTCTCACTAAGAGCGAGAGAATTCTCCTGGCCGATGTCATGAGAAGGAGGGGGGTACGCGATGCCTGAACTGAAGGTAGAGGTCCATGAAGACTTGCTGGAGACCATCGTCGAGGTCTGGAGGATGACCAGGCACCATATGTCCCCAGAGGCCCTGAAGCAGCTAGGGTGGGAGAGGCTCTCTGCCTTCGCGGGCGACCTGCTCGTGCTCGGGTTCGAGGTCGCCTCTGAGGACCCTAGGCAGTTTATCCTACAGATGCGCGAGCGGAAGTCACCGATATTCAAGCCGGTCGATTCGACCGATGGCCGCCGGAGAGAGCTCGAGGAGGTGATGAGGGCATATGTGTAGGAGGGGCACAGCCCAGCCTGAAAGGATAGTGAGATATATTCCCGAATCGATTGATGATTGCGGGAGCAAGGGGGGTGACGTGGTTGGCGGTCTACTCACACACCAGACTCGAGACCTTTGAGAACTGCCCCCTGCAGTACAAGCTAGCCTACATAGACCGCATAGAGGTCGAGGAAGAGGGCATCGAGGCCTACATGGGCACGAAGGTCCACAGCGCGCTCGAGAAGCTCTATGTGGACCTCCAGAGGTCAAAACTCAACACGCTGGAGGAGCTCCTGGAGTTTTACAGGAGGGAGTGGGAGAGGGACTGGCACGACGGCATTGTGATTGCCAGAAAGGGCTACACACCGCAGAACTACTTCGACACGGGCAGGAGGTGCATCGAGCGATACTATAGCCGCTTCAGGCCCTTCGACCAGGGCACGCCGGTGGGAATCGAAAGGACCTTCTCTTTCACGCTCGGGCCCCACACCGTCAGGGGCGTTATTGATAGAATCGATAGAATGCCCGATGGCTCATACGAGATTCACGACTACAAGACTTCTAGTTTCCTGCCGACCCAGGCGCAGATTGATGAGGACCGCCAGCTCGCGCTCTACCAGCTCGGGGTCCAGAGGATGTGGAGCGACGCGACCAATGTGAAGCTAGTGTGGCACTTCCTCCAGTTCGGGGAGGAGCTGGTCTCAACCAGGACACCCGAGCAGCTTGAGGCGCTGGAGGCGGAGTGCGCTGCGCTCATTGAAAGGATTGAAGGCGAGCGCGAGTTTAAGCCGAGGCCCGGCCCGCTCTGCGACTGGTGCCCCTACTGGTCCTACTGCCCCGAGAAAAGGCACTTGGTCAAAATCGCGGAGCTGGAGCCCCCGGACGCGGCCCGCGAGGAGGGCTTCGAGCTGGTGAACCGGTACGCGGCTCTCAAGGCGCGAGAGAGGGAGCTGGCCGAGGAGCTCGAAGGTGTGAGGCAGAGGCTGATAGACTACGCTAGGCGCGAGGGAGTGACGAGGGTGCGCGGGAGCTCGGCCGTGGCGTCCGTAAATGTTCGCATGGTCCCGGCACTCCCGAGCCGGTCCTCGGAAGAGGAGGAGTACGATAGAGTTGCGGAGGTGGTCAGGGGCGCGGGGCTCTGGGACCAGTTCTCCGTTCTCGACAGCCACGCCCTTCTGAGAGCGCTCGAGGAGGGCGCGCTGGACAGAAGGGTGGCGAGGACGCTGGCGCCCTTCGTCAGGAGGACAGAGAGACCGGAGGTTAGGCTGGGGAGGCTGAGGGAGGAGGAGTGAGGGACGTGAGGGCGTGAAAATGGGACCGTTTTCCAGGTTTCGGAGAGGTGAGGAGAGCGGCCTCGCCCTCACCCAGCCGCCGGAGCCCTCTCTCGTCACCACCCGCCATAATGAGGTCCCACCCGCCACTGTCAAGTCTCCTGTTTGTGGTGGCTTTCAGACCGTGCTCTCTCTAGAGCGACCAATATTACTCAGGCGCGAGGGCTGTGGAGGGAGCCCAAGGGTATTAAAATAGTCTGACTGCAATTGAGATGCGGGGAGTGACAGATGGGAGACGGCTCGGGATTGAATACGGGCGCGCCATCCCCTCCGGACGACCCTCTCACAAGGCGGCGAGAAATCGTCCTCAAAGCCAGGGATGGATGGAAAAGACAGCTCATGGACCTCTCGCGCAGGAACAACCTCCTATATTTTCGGGAGCTGAGAGCCGGCACCCTCAGGCTCGACGGCCTCGACGGCGGAGCGAGGCGCGCCCTCCTTGGCGGGGCCGAGGTCTCTCCGCTCAGCGCGTTCCCCGAGGAGGAGCGGGCGAGGGCCGCCGCCGCCCTGAGAGAGATATGGCGAAGGGCCCGATCAAATCTCGAAGAGCGGGGCCTGGAGACGCTTTTCCTTGCATTCGGAATGGCGAGCTGGAACGCTGTCGACGGGGGGCGCCCGCCCGCTGCTCCCGTTCTTCTGATGCCCGTCTCCGTCTCCTACAGAGGCTCCGACCCGCGCAATGCGACAATCAAGCGCGTCGGGGACCTTCGCCTGAATCCTGCCCTTGTGCAGGTCCTGCGCTCGGACTTCGGCTGCAGGGTGGACGAAGAAGCTCTCCTGCCGGATCTGGAGAATGAGGTGGAGCAAACCGATATTTCAGCCATATTCGGAGAGCTCCGGGCCATAGCCAGAGAAGTTCCCGGCTTCTCGATAGCCGACACTCTCGTGCTGGGCAACTTCGCTTTTCAGAGGATGGCGATGGTCCGTGACCTCGATAACTATGAAGAGACCCTGGTCTCGAATGAGCTGATCGCGGCCATCGCGGGGGACCCAGTCGCGCAGGCCTCGCTCCAGCGTGAGCACGGAGAAATTGATCCCCGTGAACTGGACAGCATCCCGCCTGAGGACGAGTGGCTCATCCTTAAATCGGATTCCAGCCAGCGCGTTGCGATAGAAGCTGCAAGAAGGGGCCAGCACCTCGTTATATCCGGTCCCCCGGGGACGGGGAAGAGCCAGACTATTGCTAATCTGATAGCCGTGCTGGCCGCTGAGGGGAAGAGGGTTCTCTTCGTGGCGGAGAAGCGCGCCGCGCTCGATGTGGTGCTGCAGAGGCTGACCGAGTGCGGACTCGACCACCTCGTGCTCGACATTCATGCCGCCGATATCTCCAAGCGCGAAATAATCAACGGCCTAAGGCGCTCGAACGAGATTCTTAGAACAAGCACGGATGTCTGCGCCGATGAATGCAACCGACAGTTTGCGGAGCGCCGGGCGGCGCTCAATGCTCACGACAGGAGGATGCACATGCCCCGGCCTCCGGCGGGACTCAGCCTCTACGAGATTATGGGGCGCCTCCTTCGGATGCCCCCCGAGACCGCGTGTCCGGTGCGCTGGCGCGGGGCTGAGCTACTTAGACTGGACGGCCCCGCGGCCGACAGGGTTCAGCATCTCCTCACCCGGATGGCTGGCCTCACCGACATCATCTTCGGGACCAGTGCGTCTCCCTGGAGGGGCGCATGGTTCTCCAGCGGCGAAGAAGCAAACCGGGTTCAGGACACCGTGGCCTGGCTCAGCGGGGGTGAGTTTGCTCGATATAAAAATAGGATGGCGGCCCTCGCATCCGCCTGTGGATTCCCCGCTCCGCACTCGCCGGCTGAGGCAGGCAGGATGCTGGAATTGGTGAAACATGTTGAGGAGGTCCTGACCGTTGTGGAGCCCATGATATTCGACCAGGACCTGGAGCTGGCGCTTGAGCTCCTGAGGCCGGCCCTGGGCAGCCGTTTGCGGGAGCTGAGGTGGCTCGTCCTGAGCCCTCGATTCCGCAGGATGCGGAAACTCCTCCTCTCCCTCGAGCGCCACGGGCACCAGCCGCTCTCTCGAGTCTATGAGCACTGCCTGATGGCCTCCCGGGTCCGGAGGGAGTGGAGGACCATTTCAGGGAATCGGGCCGCGAAACCCACCGTTCCCCGGGAGTTTGATGGGGCGAGGGCGCAACATGCCTCGGTGGCAGGCGCCCTCTCCACGGTCTCGGCAGCGCTCAGGACCGGGGGTCTCGAAGCGCTCGGTTTCGAGGAGCTGGCGGGGCTGCTCTCGGAGCTGTCAGCGGACCGCGTAACGCCATATAGAATCGTGAGCTTAAAGGATATGGTCGACGAGCTGACATCGCTGGGCACGCGCAATGTTTTTGATTTTATGATATCGAAGGGGGTCTCTCCGGAACTCTGGCCATCCGTCTTCAGGCGCTCCTGGCTCGAATCGATGCTGGAGGAGGCGAGCGCTTCATCGCCAGAGACAATGGGCTTCAACGGGAGGGCCCACGACAGACTTGTAGAGGAGTTCCGGAGACTGGATGACGAGCAGCTGAGGCTCGCGCGCGCTCGCGTCAGGCGGCAGCACGCCCTGAGGGCCATTGACACGATGAACAGATTCCCCTCGCAGGCGGCGGTCGTCAAGCGCGAGCTGAAGAAGGCGACGAGGCACAAACCCCTCCGGGCCCTGATGGCCGAGGCCCTGGATGTCCTGACGGCGCTCTGCCCCTGCTGGATGGCCAGCCCTCTCTCGGTGAGCAACCTGATCGACGCATCGAGGACCTACTTCGATTATGTGATATTCGACGAGGCGAGCCAAATCCTGCCGGAGACCGCCATTCCCACGCTCCTGCGCGCGAGGCATGCTATTGTCGCGGGCGACAGGAACCAGCTCCCTCCGACGACCTTCTTCTCGGAGACGGGGGACGAGGAGCTCGAGGAGGAGCCATCCACAACCTCCGGATTCGAGAGCATTCTGGATGTGATGAGCGCTTTCGTCGAGACAAGAAGTCTGGACTGGCACTACAGGAGCAGGGACGAGGCTCTCATCGCTTTTTCGAACCGGCACATCTACAGCGACAGGCTGGTCACCTTCCCGGGGTGCGGGAGGGACCCGGCGCTGTCCCTCGTGCTGGTGGAGGCGACCCTGCGCGACACCCGGGAGGAGAGCAGCGCGGAGGAGGTCAGGAGAGTGGTGGAGCTGATTCTGGAGCATGCTCGCAACCGCCCCGAAGAATCGCTCGGCGTCATCGCGTTGGGTATCAAGCACGCGAAGAGAATTCAAATGGCGCTCGATGACGTGCTGGAGAGAGGCGTCGATTGCGAGGAGTTCTTCAATTCAGAGAGGAGAGAGCCGTTCTTTATAAAGAACCTCGAGCGCGTTCAGGGCGACGAGAGGGACGCGATAATCCTCTCCATAGGCTACGGGAAAACGCCGGACGGGAGGCTTTACTATCATTTCGGACCACTCCTTTACAAGGGCGGTGAGAGGAGGCTTAATGTCGCCATAACGAGGGCGAGGTGCAGGATGACGGTCGTCTCCTCGTTCAGCCACCTCGACATGGACCCGGCTAGGTCGGATGCGAGGGGGGTTCAGCTCCTGCGCGCGTATCTGGAATATGTCTCAACACATGGGAGAACCCTCGGGGATACAGCCGGTGCCGGCGGGGCCCTCAACGCGTTTGAGGCGGATGTATACGAGACGCTCAGGGCGAAAGGAATTCCTCTTGTCCCGCAGTGGGGCGTATCCGGCTACAGAATCGACATGGCCGCCCAGCACCCCTCGAGGCCCGGCAGGTTCGTCCTCGCCATAGAGTGCGACGGTGCGAGCTACCACTCCGTTCCAATGGCCCGGGACCGTGACAGGCTCAGGCAGGAGCGGCTCGAGGCGCTGGGCTGGAGGTTCCATAGAATATGGTCCCTGGATTGGTTCATGAGGCGCGAGGAAGAGGTCCGGAGGGCGCTCGAGGCCTACAGGAGGGCGGTGGAGGCGGCGGACGCTCTCGACTGTTCAGGAATGCTGTCGGTGGGGAGGAGCCCGGCTCTGACAGACCTCTCCGCACCCAAGCGCCGGGAGGGATGGCCGAATTTTGTCGCGGATAGGGGGGGCCCGCGGGAGCCCGGGGACATTGCCACCGGGCGGGGCTGGATGGAACAGGGCGCAAAGGGAATTGAGCGGTCCGCGCAAATTGCCGGTGGACACGCGGACCGGGGAATGGGCGAGGCCTCTGTGGGCTCCGGCGGGCCGGAGGCCCTGAGAGACGGTGGCGACCTTTGGCGAATTGTGAACCCGGCGAGGCGGAGGGGGCCCCCGCCCCCCGTCCGGAGGGTCGGGAGCGTCGAGGAGCTAGAGCCGGAGGAGGTTCGGGCGGTCGTGCTCTGGGTTCTCTCGGACGGCGTCCTGAGAACGGATGACGAAATCGTGGCTGAGGCCGCGAGGGCGCTCGGGTTCTCAAGGACCGGCCCGAGGATAGAGAGTAGGGTGAGGGATGAGCTCGAGGCGATTAAGAGGGCGGGGGGGCGGGGACCGGGAGAGGAGAGGAGGGGGAAAGGAGGGGAGGAAAGAAGAAACGCTCTTGCACCGCAGGTGGTTGATTGGCAATGGCATGAGGGAAAGAGCCGGGTGGGGCGATGAGAAGTGGTCATAATTACGACTATGATTGGCAGGCATCCGGAGGATGGACGAGAAGGAAGCGACTATTAAATTTTTAATCAGGCGGTGGCCACCGGGCCTGTCTCAGTACAGCAAGACCTCCTGCTCCCGCCTCTTCTCCGGGAAGCAGGCCTTGATGTCCTCAATCACCCGCCGTAACTCATCTCTATTGTCGAATACGGACCGGAACAGCATCATTCTCCCAACCATGTGCTTGTTCCTTCCATGGCTGTCCCTCACGAGCTCCAGGTTCTTTATGAGGACGCCCGTCCTCTTCCTTTCGTCCCGAAACTCGACTGAGGGGAGGCCGGGCAGGATCTCGCTTGCAAATAAAGTGGTCAGGGGGGTTGATGGGGCGAGACGATGCTTTTCCGAGAGCGCTTTCTGGATTGCGACCAGGATCTTTTCGCTGGCCACGAAATTTGCCTCGACCGGGGAAGGTCCGCGCCTGACGAACACCACAATACGATAGCCGAAGAAGGCCGAAGCGGAGACGAAGAGTATCAGAGCTATACCGGCTGGAATAGAGGGGTCGGCCAGCCATCGTGTGACCGCCAATACAGCCATCAAGACGGAGACGATGAGTCCGGCGAGCGGGATAGCCACTCGACCCGTCCGGGCGAACCAGATTCCGATTCCGCTCACATCCTTCTCCATGAGCGGGTCCACCCTGAACGCGTTTCCGATGACCTCGCCGGGCGGTCTATACCTGAGAGTGTAGAGACTCTCCCGGAACTCATCGAAAACGTCCTTTTGAGAGAAATATGTGATATAGAATAAGAATATGCCAATGATTATGAAAAGATAAAGAGCTGCCCAGTTGATAACCCGCCAGGGCGTGTCCTCTTCCTTGACCCCGATAAATGCGACTCCTGCGAAGGAGAACATGAACATACCCTGACATATCCAAGCATTACGTAAGACCTCTGGCGTGACTCCGGGGTCTCCGGAAGCGACAATTCGATTTGACGATTCTCCAGTCTCTCCTCCATTAAAAGTCCAGTTATTGCAATCGCTCCACCGATAAAATATAGATATGCCAACAAGAGAGGGCTGATATTTAAAAATACTGCAGTCGCTGCCGTGATCATCGCTCCTGTAGTGATGACGATTTGGATTGCGACGAGCCGTTTCTCGACGCGTCCCATGTCTCAAGGCCACCTCCGGAGAGACTCATGGTGGTGATTGCAGGGGTATTGACACAGGACATTTTTCATATTTTTCCGCACCATCCTGCTTTCTTCACTCTTATGGCGATTCTTCCGTCATCCTCGAGGACAACAATGGCTCTGTTTCCAAGGAGAATCACATCGGGTCGCCTGGATTCCATTGGAAGTTGATATTCCAGAATGTTGTCATACCCGGAGGCGCAGGCATCCGTCTCTGTCATCACCCGTATCTGCCGCTGCAGCACAGGAATCGAGGTGTCCCATGCGGAAAGCTGGGAGCCGGAGGCGTCCCTGATGAATTCCCTGAGCGTGTTCCTGACAACAGCGGGCCTTGCTCTGCAGAACTCCTCGAAGCTCGCGTGCCAGCCATAGGTTCTGTGGGAAGTCATTCTCCGGGCGAGCTGGAATTCATTTTAAATTAATTAAGCTCTTCTGGAGCGCGGCCCCGTTACCCCTCCGGCCCCCTCCTTATCGTCTCAAGGTCGAAGAAATCCACTCCGAGCCTCGAGGGAATTCCTTGCTCCTCCATGAAAAAGGCCATGACGAAGTAGAAGGCCGCGACCCTTTTTTTGAGCTCCTCACCCTTTAGCCCAGGGAGCCTGTCCTTCGCCATGTCGTACATAGCGTTTATCAGCGCCCCGGTCGCCGCGGAGTTGGGGTGACTGGTCTTCTTGCGCTCCTTGAACTCATGCAGGAAGGCGCGGTAGAGCTCCTTGCTCGGGATGAAGGTGGTCGGGGTCCCGTCCTCCTCTCTTCCGAATGGCTCCACCAGGCCGCACCTGAGCATATCGGCGACGTCCTCCTGCAACTCCTCGAGTGTGAGGGCGAAGCGGTCTCTGATGCGCGGGGACATGCTGGATGACCGGGTAATCAATGCCACTGCGAGCTGATAAACGCATCGGTCGCGGGCGCGGCGGGTTGCGCTAGAGCCGGAGGGGGCTTCCCGGCATTTCCTGAACCCCGGTCTCCTCAATTTCACCGCCAGACCCGTCCGGATGGTGGGCCTTAAGACCACGGCGCGGAATTCGCTCCCGTGGATAGAGTGCGCCGCGACCGCTCCGAACTGTGCGGCGCGCGTGGCCCTCGCTAGCACCATTCTACGAGCGCAGCGGAACAAACCTTAATATACAAAAAAATGTTCCCGCCCCCAGGAGCAAGGAGGCATAGTGGATGGTAGTCAAGGCGGACCTGAAGAAGTGCAAGGGGGCCGGGGCCTGCGTGGAAGCTTGTCCAAACGAGGTTCTTGAAAAGAAAGGTGGAAAGGTTCACATCGCCAAACCTGACGACTGCGTCGAGTGCGGCGCGTGCGTCGACGCCTGCCCGAACCAGGCGCTCAGCCTGGACTGATCCCAGACCTCCCGTGCCACTGGGGCGGGTGAGTTCCGCACCGGTGCTCCCACGCCGGCATGTCTCTCGCACCGCGGGGAAGGAGCGCCGGTTAACTCTTTATACCTGCCCAGTGGTCCCCGCTATCCGAGGGGAATTCAGCGCGCTCTCCGGCCGGCTTCCCAAAAAGATTTTATCTTAAGACCAGACTTTCCCGCGGGGGCTCAGATGGCCGCGCAGAGGGTTGTGCCGGACCGCGTCTCGGATCAGCTCGGGCTGTACTGTCCCGAGCCTATATTCCGAACGAGGCAGGAGTTGGACGATATGAAGCCCGGTGAGATCCTTGAGGTCGTCGCTGACGACCCGGCGACCGCGGAGGACATACCGCGCCTTGTGGAGCGCACGGGCAACGAGCTTGTCGATTTCTACAGGGCGGACGGCGTGAACCACTTCATCATCCGGAAGACCTCCGGCTGAGGGACCCCGGTTCGGGAGGGGAATAGATGGGGGAAGCAAGGAGAGTCTATCTCGATGGAGCGGCGGGGCTTCCCGTGGACCCGCGAGTGGTCGAGGCGATGATGCCCTACTTCACGGAGAGGTTCGGAAACCCCTCCTCGGTCCACATGTTCGGAAGGGAGGCGAGGAGTGCACTCGAGGCCGCTAGGGCGAGCGTCGCAGCGCTCATCGGCGCGGCGAGACCGGGTGAGCTTGTCTTCACTTCTGGAGCGACCGAGGCCAACAACCTCGCAATAAAGGGCGTGGCTTTAAGAAACCGGGGTGAGGGGAAGCACATTGTTGTATCCAGAATAGAGCATATGTCTGTCATCAACTCCTGCAGGTTCCTCCAGAAGAACGGCTTTGAGGTCACGGAGGTTCCGCCCAATAGGGATGGCATCGTCGACCCCGGCGCCGTGGAGCGAGCTATCAGAAAAGACACATCGCTGATCTCAGTGATGTGGGCGAACAACGAGATCGGCACCCTCCAGCCCGTCGAGGAGATAGGGAAAATCGCGGCAGAGAGGGACGTGTACTTCCACAGCGACGCCGTGGCGGCCGCGGGCAGGGTGCCGATAAACGTTCAAAAGGCCGGCGTGGACCTACTCACCCTCTCCTCAAACGACATCCATGGCCCGAGGGGCGTGGGAGCGCTGTATGTCAGAGATGGCACCAAGCTCGAGCCCGTTATTCACGGCGGGGGGCAGGAGAGGGGACTGCGCTCCGGGACCGAGAACCTGCCTGGCATCGTGGGCTTCGGCAGGGCCGCGGGGCTCGCGGCGAGCGAGATGCTCGCCGAAGCGCCGAGGCTCGCGGCCCTCAGGGACAGGCTCGTGAGGGGAATCACGGAGAGAATTCCGGAGACATACCTGAACGGCCACGTGGAGAAGCGCCTCCCGAACATCGCCTCCATCCGGTTCCTGTACGTCGAGGGGGAGTCGCTGATTCTGAATCTGGAGGCAAAGGGCATTGCCGTCTCCTCGGGCTCGGCCTGCACATCCAAGACCCTCGAGCCCTCCCACGTTCTGATGGCGCTCGGCCTGCCCCACGAGGAGGCTCACGGGACCCTCCAATTCTCCCTACATAGATACATCACAGAGGAGGACATCGACCACGTCGTCGGAGTCCTCCCGGACATCGTGAGACGCCTGAGAGCAATGTCTCCCCTGACGCCTGAGCACCTGAGGTGAGGCCGAGGGCCTGGGAGTCCTCCCGTGCCGCCAGAGGTCCTCCGGGCTCGGGTCAGAACGGGGCGTGGGAAGAACACACCAGAACTACCCTGTGGACTTTTTCGGGAGTGGATGGGCTAATTGAAGACTCGCGGGGCGGGTCAGTCATAGTCCGCCAGCTGCGCCCTCGCGTCCCGGATGTCCCTCTTGCCTGGTGGGAAGGGGAAGTTCCTCAGCTTCTCCGAGGGCCTCTCGTTCCCGTAGGGCCTGTTGCAGGCGACCCTCCCGTCCCTCCCGGGGCAGCCGGAGGTCATGAAAGCCTCGCCCGACTCGATCACTCTCTCAAGCTCCCCGCCACTCAGGTCGAAGCCGACGAGCTGGCCCCTCGAGTTGAAGCTCATCCTCTCGAACCTGCCCAGACCGGTATCGATGATGTACCTCGCGAGCTGAACCCTCCTGTACTGGCCAAGGGGTGGTCGGGGCCAATCCTCCATCGCGCTCCCCGCTTCAGGGAAGAACGAGAAGAGGTGCGTCGAGGCGCCTAGGTCGCTAACCCTCTGAATCGCTTCGACCATCTCCCTCTCCGTCTCTCCGAGACCGACGATGAGGTGGACCCCGACCATGCCCCTGCCAAAGACGGCAATAGAGTCCTCCAAAACACTCCAGTAGCGCTCCCACCTGTGCGGGCCACGGACCCCCCGGCCGCGAAGGCGCTCGAAGAGCTCAGGCGTGGCTGCGTCTATCGCAATACCGATTCTGTCCACACCGGCCCTCTTCATCTCTTCGAGGGGCCCCCTGCCCCTTATCAACGTCGGCGCGATGAGGCCCGATATTCCAAGATTCGTGCTGTCCCTGAACCTGCCCGCTATGTCGTTCAGGTCGGCGAGGGCTCTCGGGTGGGTTATCATAGATATGCAGACTCTCTGGAGGTGGCGACCGCGCTGGAGGGTGCGCTCTATCACCTCGTCGGTGCGGAAGGTCGGCCAGTCCACCCTGATGAAACTGTCCCTCTCGGGCTCGCGCGAGCTCGAGAGGCCGCAGTAGGCGCATCTCGCGTAGCAGCCCGATTCGTATGTGAGAAGGAGGTTGAGCGCGCCGAGGCGCGCACCCCGGTAGAATCTCCCAGGGTAGAACCCAAGGGTTATGGCCGCGGCCGTGCTCGCCCGCACATAATCGGGCGACTCATGTGCGGTTTTCCCGATTCTTCCACCTTTGTCCCGGCGCGCCACGACCGCCATTTCAGGCACCCCTTTCCCCCAACCTAACCTTCGGCCTTCCTCATCTCTTCCAGAATCCAGCTCTTCAGGGCCTCCGGCTCGGACAGAATGTCGGGCGACGATAGCTCCCTCTCCAACCTCTCCGGCCTGATCGCGAGAATCCAGGCGTCGTATGGGCTCCTGTTTATCAGCCTCGGGTCCCTCATTACCTTCTGATTGACCTCGACCACCCTTCCGCTGAGGGGCGAAATTAGCCTGCTGACGAACTTCGCCGACTCGAAGCTACCGAGGGACCTCCCCTGGCGGGCCGTTTCTCCCGGGCCTAGTGCGATGTAGTTCATGTGGCCGGCCGTGCGCGCAAGGAACGAGTCCAGGCCTATTCTCACCACACCGCCCCTCTCTGGCTTGAGCCAGACGTGCGCTCCCCTGCGCGCATAGTAGAACCTGTCGAGCGGAAAGCGCAGCCCGCCGACCTTAAGAACGCCCCTCCGGCCCCTTGCCGGGGCCACCCTCTGTTCCTTATTTCCCCGCCCTTCGCGCCTCGCCCTCAGGCCCATCGGGACGCTCCTCCTCGGACCTTCTCTCTTCTTAGGACCCTCCCCTACCACGTAAATTCCCCCTTCCTCATCTCCCACTGCCGTTACCAGCGATGCGGGTGGCGATATTAATAATTTCTTCGGGGCAGTAATCAAGACCCACCAGGCCGCTCCACCAGCCCTCGGGCCCCGCCCTACGCAGATTTTTGACAGAAGCTATCCTCCCCTCGACAACCTCGAGTAGTAGCTCGGTCCCGGCGCAGTCGAACTGAACGAGGTAGTTCAGCTCCCTGACCTTGACCTCGCGGAAGCTCTTCTTCGCCCCTTGGTCCCCCAGCCATTTCTTAGAAAACAGCTCCATCCTCACCCTCTCCATCTCCTCCGCAATCGCCTCCGTTAGCGGGCTACCTCCCGCGGCTCCATCTCCCTCTCCGCTCTTGCGCCGGCGAATCTGGTAAAAGGGAATCGCTCCGCGCATCCGGCCACCTCCTCTATACTTCCGCCGCTCCGTCCCAGTCCCTCCCGGGGCCAGTGGAGGTGCGCTCCCAGGCTCCTCTAGGGCCCCCAGCAGATTCGCGTAGCCTTCCCTGACCAGCCTGCGGAGTACGGACCAGGGCGGCGGAGTGCCAAGCTCGGCCCTGAGGGTCGTTATATTCCTTTCGAGAGAGTTCCGGAGCGCCCGCCGGAACTCCACTCCGGGGCACCTCAAGACACGGGTCATTCTGTCGATATTGAAATCGACGAGGAGATTGGTCGCGAGAACCGCACACTCCCCGACCTCCCCTCCGCCGGTGCCGGATATCTTCCGGCCCTTCACGAGGACGTCGCAGGGGGGCCTGAGCTCCGCCTCCAGCCCCAGCCCCCTATACACCTCGAGTATCGGACTGAGAAATTTTCTAAAGAAATTGTTCTGCCCGGCCGGGACCGCGGGATTGTCCCTGCGGAGCACGAGCTGGACGAGGAGCTGGTTCTTGTCTATGAAAACAGTCCCGCCGCCGATTTCCCTCCTGAAAACGCCGATGCGATTCCTCCTGCAGTACTCGATGTCGACTTCGGCTGAGATGCCTTGCGAAAATCCCACGCACACATACGGCTCGATTGTGCGTGTGAGGACGAGGGCCTCGATGCCCAGCCTGCCCAGCGCGTGGTAGACGAGCTGGGTCGCGTCCCAGCGCATCCGAGGGATGTCGAGCAGGAGCAAGAAGTCCACCTCACAACTCACCCGGGGCTACTAGCAAGGGTGCGAAAGTCGCCCCCGGCCCCGCCTCTTTGCGCACTGGCCACTCCACCTGAACCAGCCGAGCCGGGACACGCGTCGCCGCTCATTCTGCCCCTCACGACGGCCTCCTCGGCGCCCTCGAGGCCCCGGCCTTACTTCTTGTACTTGTTGTGCTCTGCCGTGAGCCAGTTTGTAAAAGCCTCGGTGCCGGGGCGATAGAGCCTGGCGAGCTCGTCTTGGAGGTTGGAGGGCCTGACCTTTATCATCCAGCCCTCGCCGTAGGGCGAGTCGTTGACGAGCTTCGGCCTCTCCTCGAGCGCGGCATTGACCTCCACGATTTCGCCGCTGATGGGTGACTGGACCTTTCCCGTCCACTTGCCCGAGCTCAGGGTCCCGAAGGGCTTGTCCTGCTCGATCTCATCCCCGACCTCGAGCGTCACGATTCGCTTGATGGTCCCGGCCATCTTCTGGGCGAAGTCCGTCACGCCGATGACGACCAGCTCCCCATCAACCCTGGCCCAGGCGTGGTCTTTGTGGTAGTAGAGCTCCTCCGGACAGTCGTAGTCAAGTACTTTCATGCCTCCCCTCCCTCGGGCACCGTAAGGGGGTGGGGTTTTAAAGGATTTTTGAAAAAACCATCATTTCCTCATCGCCTTGAGCTTCTCCTCGGCCTCGATATAGTCGATGGGAGAGAAGTAACCCCGGAACCTGTCCTGAGCATCGCGAACAATCACCGCCGCCGGCCGATTCTTCTTTATCTCCTCGAGTGCGGTCTCAAGCGCGTCCGTGTCCCTCACGTATAGGATGTGCGTGTCCATGACCTTTGAGACATCGAGCGAGAGAGGGTCCCCCTGCGCCTCCAGGATGCCCCTGAGAATCTTGCGCTCTGTGACCACCCCAAGAATATTTTCTCCGTCCTTAACCAAAACCACGCCCCTTTTCATGGCGAGCAGCTTCCTCACCGTTTCCCGGACCGTGGTTCCCGCGCTTACGGTGTCGAACTCGTCCGTGATGACGAAGTCGCTGACCCTCAAGCGGCCCTCGCCCTTTTCCTCCTTCGGCATGAGCTCCCCATTTCCCTGATTGCCGGGAACGATAATAATGTTTATCGAAGCGAAAGGATGAGCGGAGGTGGGCAAGGGCGGACTCGCTTACGGTTGGAGTTCGAGATAGAACGAGAGAGCGCTTCTGAAGAGAGCCGCGGGCCGAAGAAATCTTACGCATCTCGGGCTGGAGTGGTAGCCGGGGAGGTGTCAGGAGGGATTGTGAACCATTTCAGAGACCGGCGCGAGGAACGCCTTGGCCGGGAGGATAGGTCAAATTCAGACTCCATCGGCCACGGAAGCCCCCTGAGCGATGGCTGGTGAAGGGTGGTATCGGAGTTCGGGCCGAGGGCCCCGCGAGCCGCAAGCGCAAATTATTTATAGTACCGAGTCGTAGCGCAATTAGAAGAAGAACAACGGAACGCAATCCCAACTCACTCTCATCAGTCAAGTCCGATGAGCCGCGCGCGCAGTGCGCAGCGCGGACATAGGGCCCCGGCGAGATGCCGGAGGCTTGTGGGGAGTGCGAGTTCCCCGGGCTCTTCTTCGAGCGAAGCTAAGAGAAGGAGGATAAGGAGATGAATATAGACCCAACAGCAATGAAGTACGTGATACACGCGAAGCTCCAGACCGACGGCATCGTCGAGAAACCGGACGTCGTGGGAGCAATATTCGGGCAGACCGAGGGACTCCTCGGGGACGAGCTCGACCTTAGGGACCTCCAGAAGAGCGGCAGGATGGGTCGCATAGAGGTCGAGGTGGAGTCCCAGAGGGGCAAGTCGATTGGAAGGGTAACCATGCCCTCGAGCCTGGACCAGGTCGAGACAGCCATTCTAGCGGCCGCCCTAGAGACCATCGATAGGGTAGGCCCCTGCAGGGCGAAGATCGAGGTCGAGGACATCGAGGACGTGAGGGTGGAGAAGAAGAAGAAAATCATCGAGAGGGCCAAAGTGCTGCTCCAGCAGCTGATGGAGAAGTCCAAGGCCGGTGGCGCGGACCTGACGAATTCGGTCAGGGCCGCCCTCCAACAGGAGGAGGTCATCGCCTACGGTAAGGACCGCTGCGACGCCGGGCCCAACGTGGTGGACTCCGACGCCATAATTGTCGTCGAGGGCCGCTCCGACGTGCTCAACCTCTTGCGCCACGGCATCAAGAACGCGATAGCCGTGGGCGGAACCAACATACCCAAGACCATTCAGGACCTGAGCAAGGAGCGCATTGTGACGGCCTTTGTGGACGGGGATAGGGGTGGGGAGCTGATTCTCAGGGAGCTGCTGCAGGTCGCCGAGGTGGACTACGTCGCCAGAGCGCCGAGAGGCAAGGAGGTTGAGGAGCTTACACAAAAGCAGATAATGAAGGCCCTAAGAGACAAGATGAGCATAGACCAGTTCCTCGAGTCCATAGGCGGCCCCGGCGCGCTCCACGGGAACGCGAAGTTCCCCCTACCCCCTCCCCCCGAGGAGGAGGCGGAGAGACCGGAGGAGAGGAGGCCCGAAGCATCCGCGGCCCCCGACTACCCGCGCACCCCGCCGCCCTCCGTCGTTCCCGAGCCGGGCGTCCCCGTTCCCGCTCCCCCACCGGACGCCTCTGCCTCCATGGGCGGACCGCAGGAGGGAAGGGGTGGCTGGCTCTCCAACATAATCAACCGGGGCAGAACTGAGCAGAGAGCGCAGGTCCAGCCCCCGCCCCCTGCGCCGCCCGCCCAGCCTGGCAAGAGGCTATCACCCGACCAGCATAGGATGAAGCAGCTCCTCGACAAGCTCGGAGGGACCGGCAAAGCCAACATCCTCAACGCCAAGGGAGTGGTGCTCTCGGAGATTCCCGTCAGGGACCTTGCAGAGGGCCTGAAGTCGCCCCCGCCGGAGAGTTTCTCAGTGGTCTTCGATGGCATCATCACCCAGAGGGTGCTAGACGCAGCCGCTGAGGGCGGCCTGAAGTGCGTTGTGGGGATGAAGAGCGCCAGCATCACTAAAATGCCGGCAAGCATAGAGGTATGGACGAAGAGCGACCTTGAGTGAAGAGCGTGGTGTCTTTGCCCTCGGACGCTGTGGACATGAGGAAGGGGGGCAGGCTGGGGGATATAGAGAGCACTGCCGACATCAGAATTCCCTCCGACCCGCTCGAGAGGGTGATCGGGCAGGACGAGGCCGTGGAGCTCGCGAGAATCGCTGCCCGGCAGCACCGCCACTTCCTCCTCGTGGGCCCTCCGGGGACGGGCAAGTCCATGATCGCGCAGGCGATATCGCTCCATCTTCCCCGGCCCTCGGAAGAGATTCAGGTGGTCCACAACCCGGAGGCTCCCGAGAGGCCATTCGTGGAGGTTAAGACGGCACTCGACGTCAGGAGGGAGCTTGAGGCCCGCGAGGGGGCGGAGGGAGAGCTGATTGAGCCACACGAGGCGCCTGTGAAGGTCGCCGAGCAGCTCGGGTACAGATGCGCGAACTGCGGAGCCTACTCCCCACCTTCGGAGACCGTCTGCCCGAGCTGCGAGAGGTCGAAGTTCCAGCCCCTGCGCACCTTGAGCACCAACAACCCTTTCGGGGACCTTATAGGGGGAATCGTTGAGGTAACCATAAACCAGCTCGGGGGAGCGGGGAGGAACCGGGTCACCACAACGCGCAGGCGTGGGGGCGGGGAGGAGGTCGTGGTCTACGAGCGATGCGGCGATCGAATCAAGGTTCTCGACCAGAGGGCGCTTGAGAAGAGGCGAGAGGTCGAGAGGGCGAACCCGCGCAAAGTTCTAGTCCCTCTCCAGCGCAACCCCTTCGTCATGGCGACGGGGGCTAGCGAGACGGAGCTGCTGGGTGACGTCAGGCACGACCCCTACGGCGGCCACCCCCAGCTCGGCTCACTGCCCTACGACAGGGTCATCCCTGGGGCGGTGCACGAGGCCCATGAAGGCGTTCTTTTCATTGACGAGCTGCCCCACCTGAGCCATCTCCAGAGGTACATACTGACCGCGATGCAGGAGAAGCGCTTCCCGATATCCGGCCGTAACCCGCAGAGCGCGGGCGCGAGTGTCAAGGTCGACGGCGTGCCATGCGACTTCATTTTCGTTGGAGCGTGCAATCTCCAGGATCTTCCGAACATACTCTCTCCCCTGAGGTCGAGAATCGCTGGATCCGGGTACGAGGTTCTGGTGGAGACCTACATGCCCGACACAGAGGAGAACCGGGCGAAGATAGCCCAGTTTGTTGCTCAGGAGGTCGCAATGGACGGGAGAATTCCGCACGTCAGCCGGGCCGGGGTGGAGGAGGTGATTGCGGAGGCGAGGCGTAGGGCGAAGGCCTTGGACGGAAAGGACCGGTGCCTGACGCTCAGGCTCAGGGAGCTAGGGGGGCTAATAAGGACCGCCGGGGATCTGGCGGTGATGTCGGGAGACAAGCTGGTCGAGGCGGCCCACATTAGAGCGGCGCTGAAGCGCTCCAGGACCGTAGAGGAGCAGGTCAGGGACAGGTACGGTTCATACTTTGCGGGCGTGGCGAGGGACATCTCGCTGGCCCAAAGAGACTACGCTCCCTACAACCTCTGGAACCAGCACCTCTCGGACGACAAGAAGGGCTACGAGTAGGGGTGAGGGACCTGAGGCTTAGGGAGGAGAGGGCGATGGAACTCCTGGCCGCGCACGGCGCGGCCCTGGCGTGGCGAGGGACGGGGGCGGAGAGGGGCGGGGGTGGTGGGGATGGGAGTGCCGAGAAAAATGGAGAGGGGGTTGAGAGGGGTCCGGATGTGGAGGGCTCCCTTCTCGTGGGCCTGGATCCAGCCTCCCACAAGGTTCTTCTTCTACTGAAAAAAGGGAATGTGGAAGACTGGGGCTCCCTGCTCGAGGCCCGGCCCAGAGAGGTGGCGAGAGAGTACCTTGAGCCCGGCGAGGCCGCCAGTGGCTTCGTAGGGAGGGAGCTCGCTCGCCGAGCTGGGTTCCCCGGCCAGGACCAGACCAGGCTTGAGAGGCTCGTCGCCGCCGCCCACGAAGCGCTCTCTGCCCACGAGGCACTCTGGGTGGACGTAAGGTTCTGCAGAAGCGGCGAGGGCTTCGCGGTCTGCAGAGCCGTCGTGGAGGTCTGTGACGAGGCCCTCTTCCGCCACCCGGAGCTCGAGGGCGCCGGTGAACCATCCGCGCTCCCCGGGATGACTGAGAGAGAAAGGAGGGCCCGCGAGGCCGGAATTCTGTACCTTGACCTCGACGGCGACATCGGGCTCCTGCCCGGCGGGATGGGCTTCGCGCTAGCCGCGCTGGACATTGTGAGGAGAGTGGGGGGGAGCCCCGCCAACATTATGGACTCGGGCGGAGAGGTCACCAAAGAGAGGCTCGAGACGATGATGAACCTCCTATTAGACAACCCCGCCGTCGTGACGGCTTTCTGTAGCCGCTGGGCGGGGCTGACCCGCGCGGAGGACTGGGCCCGGTTGATGATTGATTATATAATCGAGAAGAAGCCATGCAAGCCAATTGTCCTGCGCGTGGCGGGTAACGGCGAGGCCGAAGCCCGGAGACTATTCGAGGAAGCGGCGGAGAAGCATCCGGAGGAGTTCAAGAGGGTCTGGGTATTCTACTCCAACACTCCCTTCGACAACGTCGCACGCGAGGCCGTCGCCCTGACGGACATGATAAAGAGAGGCGAGAGCCCATTCGGGGAAGAGCGGGCGGCTGAGGAGCCCACTGTGGAGGATGGCCCACGAGAATCGTCGAGGGCGGGACGGGCCTCCGCTGAAGGAAAGAGTCCGGAGGGAGATGTGGCTGAGCGCGGCAGGAGAGACAACTCCGATGAGAAAGCCCCCGGGGGCTCAAAGGGGAGCGGGAGCGGAGCGAACAGCAGAGCAGAGGGTGGTGACCGGAGGGACGACGGCCGCTCCGTGACCGGGGGGATTGGGGTCACCAAGAATTTGGGCAGCGAAGGCGCTGGTGGCGGTGGCCCGGAGAGGCTCGAGAGCCGGGGCGGAAGAGGGGATACTGGCGCCTCCGGCACCACCGCGGGGGGTGGATGAATGGCGATTCTGGTCACGGGCAGCACCCAAGTCATGGTGCAGGGCATCACCAATGCCCCCGGCAGGAACTACACCAAGCTGATGCTCTCCTACGGAACCAAGGTCGTCGGGGGGGTTTCGCCAGGGAGAGGCGGCGAGACGGTCTGCGGCCTACCCGTGTACAATACGGTCAGGGAGTGCCAAGACCACCACCCGGATGTGAAGGCCACGGTACTCTGGGTTCCCCCGCGTCAGGCCCGCGACGCCGTGCTGGAGGCGGTCGAGGCCGGAATCAAGCTCATTGTGCTGACGACCCAGGGCGTTCCCCCCCACGACATTATCCTTGCTCGGAAGAAGGCGTGGGAGAGGGGACTGGTTTTTCTCGGAGGGAATACTCTCGGCGTCATCAGTCCTGGAAGGGCCCTCGCGGGCATGCTCCCCACCGGCGCCTTCTCCACCGGAAGCGTCGGAATAGTCTCGCGAAGCGGCCTCGTTTCCTACTACATCGCCAACACGCTCGACCTCGCGGGCATGGGCGTGAGCACCTGCGCCGTCCTCGGCGCGGACACCTTCACGGGCTGCGGCTACGAGGAGGTCCTGAGCAGGTTCGAGGAAGACCCGGAGACCCAGGCCGTTGTCATAGCGGGCCAGCCCGGCGGGGCCCTGGAGGAGACCGCGGCCGGATTCATCAGAACGATGAGAAAGCCCGTCGTCGCCTACATCACGGGAGTCAGTTACCCCGAGGGCAGGTGGCCGGAGAGGGGCTTCCCGCCCTTCCTCGCTCCTAGTCCCACGGGCGCGAACAAGGTCAGAGTGCTAAAAGAAGCCGGAGTTCCTGTGGCTGAGACCCTGATGGACATCCCGAGGATGCTCAAGAGGGCGCTCAGGAAGTAAGCTCTTTCTGGGCATCCATCAGTAGACTGGCGGCTCCTGGTACTCACCCCAAACCTCGCGCAGGACGCCGCATATCTCGCCTATCGTGGCGTAGGCCTCGACGCAATTGAGAATCAGGGGCATCAGGTTCTCATCCCCCTGCGCGGCCTCCCGGAGCGCCTCCAGTCTCTTCCTGACCTCCTGATTGTCCCGGCTTCTCCGGGTCGCCCTGAGCCTCGCGAGCTGGACCCTCTCGACCCTCTTCGGGACCTTCAGAATGGGGATTTTCAGCTCCTCCTCGGCCATTTTGTATTCATTGACGCCGACCACTACCCTCTCGCCCCTCTCTATCTCTTTCTGATAGCGGTAGGCTGAGTCGGCGATTTCCTGCTGGAAGAAGCCCTTCTCGATGGCCGGAATCACGCCACCCAGCTTCTCTATTTTCTCAAAGTATCTGTAGGCCCCCTCCTCCATCTCGTTCGTTAGCTGCTCGATGAAGAAAGCTCCCCCGAGAGGGTCTATTGTGTTTGTGGCTCCACTCTCGTGCGCGATTATCTGCTGGGTCCTGAGGGCGATTCTGACGGCCTTCTCGCTCGGCAGGGCCCAGGCCTCGTCCATCGAGTTGGTGTGGAGGCTCTGCGTCCCCCCGAGGACAGCGGCCAGGGCTTGAAGGGTGACGCGGATAATGTTGTTCTCAGGCTGCTGGGCGGTCAGGCTGCAGCCCGCGGTCTGGGTGTGGAAGCGCATCCACCAGGAGCGAGGGTTCTTCGCCCCGAACCTCTCCTTCATGACGGTCGCCCAGATTCGTCTCGCGGCGCGGTACTTCGCCACCTCCTCGAAGATGTCGTTGTGGGCATTGAAGAAGAAAGAGAGCCTAGGAGCGAATGCGTCGACATCCAGCCCGGCCTCGATGCCCGCCTTTACATACTCCATCCCATCTGCCAGCGTGAATGCGAGTTCTTGAAGCGCTGTTGCCCCGGCCTCTCGAATGTGGTAGCCGCTGATGGAAATCGTGTTCCAGCGGGGGACCTCCTTTGTGCAGTAAGCCATTATGTCCGTTATCAGCCTCATCGAGGGCCTGGGGGGGAAGATGTAGCTCTTCTGCGCCATGTACTCCTTCAGAATGTCGTTCTGAATGGTGCCTGATATCACCTTCGGAGACACGCCCTGTTGCTTCGCCACCGCGATGTACATCGAGAGAAGGACGCTCGCGGGGGCGTTTATCGTCATCGAGGTCGTGACCCTGTCCATGGGAATTCCGGAGAAGAGAATCTCGAAGTCCTTCAAGGAGTCTATGGCCACGCCGCACTTACCAATCTCCCCCTTCGAGAAGGGGTGGTCGCTATCGTAGCCATATATCGTTGGCAGATGGAACGCAATGCTCAGGCCGGTCTCGCCGTGGGCTAGTAGGTATTTGAATCTTTTATTGGTATCCTCGGCGGTGCCGAAGCCCGAGAACTCCCTCATCGTCCAGAGCTGGCCCCTGTACATCGTTGGATGGATGCCCCTAGTCAGCGGGTATTCCCCCGGGAAGCCGAGCTTCTTCATGTAGTCAAACCCCTCGAGGTCGTCGGGAGCGTAGATTCTGTTCACTTCCTTGCTCGAGGTCGTGACGAAGCGCTCCCGCCTCTCAGGCGCGCGTGAGAGGCTCTCCCTGAGGGTGGTCTCCTCCCATTTTCTCCGATGCTCCCGGATTTCCTCAAGGGCTTTTCTGTCGTACACACAGGCCACCCGCCCCATCATCGGGCGGGCAGTATTTCAGGGTTTTGCTCTCTATTTATTTCTGAGGTGGAATCGCAAGCTCGTTGTTGAGGGGGAGGGTGGCGCGGCCGCCACCCCGACGTATCCGCCGGGGTGGTGCCCTGAATGGAAGAGTGCTTTTTCCGGGTCCCGGGCAGCCCAGTCCGCAATCTCAATCGCGAATCTCCTTCCTTATCTCGTGCTCGACCGTCTCTCCCGGGTATATCGGGGTTTCCTCCTCTCCCCTCTTCACAGAATAGAGAAAAACCTCGAGGTACCAGCCCTCCTTCACGTTATGCCTCTCGAGAAAATCCTGTGGAATCACGATGCCGGTACCTGTCCAGCCGAGAATCGACTGATAGAATATGGTCCTGCACTCAAGCCTCTCCCGAGGCTCCGCCACGACTTCGCCCCACTGGTTGACCACGCGCGCGACTTCGCAAACCAGAACTTCTTCGCCCTGAAGGTCATAATCGTCCCATGTCTCGAGCGGAATGGGGAAAATCACTTCGGGCGGAGCTCCTGTGAGGAAGTTCACCACCCTCTCCGGCATTCAACAGTCCACTCCTTTGAGACAAAGATAGCCCTTCTGGTAGGGATGGGCGATCTCCCTCATCTCCGTCACATAGTCCGCGAGCTCCATCACCTGCGGGTGGGCGTACCGGCCTGTCAGGACGAGCTCTGTCCGCGGGGCCTTCCCCCGGATGAGGCCCAGGACGTCCTCTAGTGAGATAAGGCCCCAGTCGAGGGCTACGTTCAGCTCGTCCAGTATGACGATGTCGTATCTCCCGGAGCATACGGCCTCGCGAGCGAAAGCCAGCCCCCTGCGCGCCAGCGCCTTGTCTGTTTTGGAAGGGGCCCCTTTCCTGACGAATCCCCTCCTCCCGAACTGGTAGAGCTCGAAATTGGGGAGGCGCGCCACGGCCCTCTGCTCCCCGTACTGATTCCTGCCCTTCATGAACTGAATCATGCAGACGTGGAGGCCGTGGCCGACGGCTCTCAGGCCTAGGCCCAGGGCTGCGGTGGTCTTGCCCTTGCCGTCCCCAGTGTAGACGTGGACCATACCTAGGCGGCGCCTCCTCCATTCCCCCTTCACATTCACCCCTCACATGGCAATGCAGCGAACGATATTAATACTTACCAGGGCAATTATTGTGTCCGTTGGGCGGGATGCGTGAGGATGCCGTGGTGCCCTAATATGGTTGGAGGCCCCTTACGATTTCGTGTCGCATTAGAGCCTCACGCGCAGGCCGGGGATGGAGAGAGCGGGCCCGGGTCCCTACCCACTCCGCGCACAGCAAGAATTCGCCCCTTCACCCTCCTCCTCTCCCTACTCATTCTGCTCACCAACCTCTCTTCCTCCGCCTGGACGGGGTCGCCCTCAGCTCCTCGAGGCCTCAGCTTCCGGGACGATTTCGACTACAGCCCCTCCTGGAGGGTTGTTGAAGGGACTTGGAGATATCATGATGGCGTCATCAATGGCTCAGGAGCAGACGCGCGCATTGTCGCGGGGAGCGGAGAGTGGCTCGACATCCACATAACGGGAAGGCTCAGGCTAGTCTCGGGCGGGGAGGCGGGGGTGCTCTTCAGAGTGAATTCGGCGAGCCACGGCCTGAACAACGGGAGGTACTATCAAGCGAGCTTTTCCGGGAAGGGCACGGCGAGGCTAAGCAGGGTAGCGATGGGCGAAGTCGCTCTGAAGAGTGCACCATGCAATTTCTCAGCTGGCGACTGGCACGACTTCGGCGTTAGGGTATGCGGCACGGCGATGGAGCTCCTCCTTGACGGAGAGCCCGTTCTGAACCACACGAATCTCGAGCTCATGCAGGGCAGGGTGGGGCTGGGGGCTCGGGGCTCCACCGCCGAATTCGACAACATCGTGGTTAGAGACGCGGTGACCGGGGCCATCCTCCTCTCCGACAATTTCAGCTCCAGCCCGTGTGGGGGCTGGGACCCGCACGAGGGGACCTGGGACATCGCCGATGGCGAGTGCGGCCTGATATCTGAGGGCGCGGGTCTGGACCGCATCCTCGCGCCGGTTGAGGCGCCCGGGTCCAACTGGACTCTTAGGACAAGGATGATATGGAGCGCGGGGAGCAACTTCGAGAGCGGGGTCCTCTTCGGCTTCAACGGCCCCGGTGACCACTACCTCGTCCTCCTCTCCGCTCGCGACCAGACCTTCCGAGTCCGGAGGACCGAGGGCGGGGCGGTTAATGCAAACTGGCTCGTGAAGCCCTTTCCGGTTGCTAAAAATGAGTGGTACACCCTCACGGTTCTGTGGAATGGGAGCGGGTTCGAGTTCTACGTCAACTCGGCACAGGTCGCATCGAAGACAGAGCCCTATCCCCTACCCGGCAAAGGCTTGGGCCTTGGCTCCTGCTCGAATTCGGAGGAGAGGGTCAGGTTCTCTTTCTTCGAAGTTATCGAGGGCCTCTCGCCCCCAATGCCCGACCTCAGTATCAATCTGAGCACTCTCGAAATCTATCCAACGCGCCCCAATCCCGGCGATGACGTTACGTTCAAGTTCGGCGTGGACAACTCCGGGACAATGGATGCCGCGGGAGGTATTCTCGTGGAGGTTCTCGCAGACGAGATTCGGCTCGCAGTTGCGGTGGAGAGCAATATTCCGGCCGGAAGGACCTATCTCGTCTTCCTGCACTGGGTCGCCAACCTGACCGGGAACCTCTCCCTCCTATTTGTCGTTGACCGCTTCAACCAGATAGATGAGCTGGACGAGGACAACAACAACGCATCGGCCTTTCTGACCGTCAATACGCCTCCCGTGGCCTCATTCACCATGGTTCCAGAGGACGGGAGGGCGAGAATCGCCGAGGAGGTCAGGTTCAACGCCTCCGCTTCCCACGACCCCGACGGCAGAATTGCCTCGTATCACTGGAGCTTCGGCGACGGAACGGGCGCCTCGGTGCCCGTGGTGGGGCATAGATACCAGAGGGAGGGCAGCTACAAAGCCGTTCTGACGGTGACCGACAGCGATGGCGCCTCCGCGAGCGCCAGCGCGAGGGTTTATATCTCAAAACGAGACCCAAGCGCCGATTTCACATGGAACCCCCCCACCGGTAATGTATCGACGGTGTTCATATTCCGCTATCGGATTCAGGACCCCGACAACACAATGAGCGGCTGGCTCTGGGACTTGGGCGACGGCCTGAGCACCACCGACCAAGCACCCTCGCACCGCTATTCTGACGACGGGGTCTATACCGTAACCCTGACGGTTTTCTTCAATCAGGGCAGGAACTCAACCTCCGTCCGCAAAGAGCTAATAGTCGAGAACACCCCGCCCTGTGCAACAATTCTCTCGGCACCTTCCGACCTGCTCAAGCGAGAGGAGGGCATATTCAGGGCCTGTGCTACGGATCTCGACGACCCTCCTGAGTTACTAGGCTTTCTCTGGTGCTTCGGCGACGGGGTCTCCGCGACTGGCCCCGAAGTCTCCCACTGCTACACGAGGAGCGGGACCTACAGGGTCTCCCTTACCGTGAGCGACGACGACGGCGACAACTCCACACTCTATCACACCGTCAGGGTACCCAACCTTCCTCCGGAGGCCCTCTTCGCCTGTCCCCCCCCGGGCTACCTGAATGAGACGTTCACATTCGACGCTACCTTCAGCTGGGACCCGGACGGCTCGATAGTTAACTGGTCATGGGAATTCGGTGACGGTACGAGGGGCTATGGAGCGGTAGTGTCCCATGGCTACTCAACTCCGGGGAACTACACGGTGACGCTGACTGTCACGGACGACGAGGGCGCGACCAACTCCTCATCAGCTGTCCTGTGGGTCAGGGAGATGCCCACCCCACCACCCGTCTCCTTGCCGATATCCCCAGGGACTACATGGACCACGGTTGCGCTGGTTGCGGCATTGGTGGGCCTAGTTATGCTCGCGCTCGTCGTATGGGCAAGCCTCAGACGGAGGGGCGGGGGGAGGGGGGAGCGGGGGAGGAACAGGGCCCCGGCGGGGTGCAGGGCTGAGAACTGTGGTGAGACGATGCCCCAAGCGCTTTGAAAGGGCTTAAATGGGGCAATTCAATATCTGCCCCGCAGGGAGATGGAAATGGTGAAGAGGGTGGCCGTCCTGACAGGAGGAGGGGACTGCCCGGGACTGAACAATGCGATAAAGTGGGTGACCAACGCGGCCCTCGACGACGCTCTCGCTGAAGCGCGTGGGGAGAGGTATGAGGTCGAGGGCATAAACTACGGCTGGAGGGGCGCGATAGAGTTTGCCCTGAAGAGCGCGGACTGTAGAGACTGTATCACACCCCTAGACAAGGAATTCGTGAGGAAGATAGACAGGGACGGGGGGACGATTCTGGGCAGCAGCCGGACCAACCCCTTCAAATACAAGGAGAGCCCGAGCTCGGAGCCTGTGAATGTGTCCGAGAAGGTCCTCCGGGCACTATCTGAGAGGTACCACGCGGTGGTCGCGATAGGGGGCGAGGACACTCTGGGCGTCGCGGCCCGCCTCCATAAAATGGGTCTGAATGTGGTCGGAATTCCGAAGACAATAGACAAGGACCTCGGTGGCACGGACATCACTCTCGGATTCGATTCGGCCGTCAACTACATCAAGGAGGCGATGACTAGGCTGGTCTACACCGCCGGCTCTCACAACATGAACTTCTTCGTCGAAATCATGGGCAGGCACACGGGCCACCTTGCCTTCCACGGCGGGATGGCCGGTGGTGCCCACTTCATCCTCGTGCCGGAATGCGAGGTCGACATGGAGGCCCTCTTCGACAAGATCGTCAGGAGGAAGGAGAGCGGGAGGAGGGGGGAGAGGTACACGATTGTCGCGGTCGCCGAGGGAACGAGGCTGAGGGGCGTGGGGGAGATAAAGCAAGGAAAGAGAGACGCCTTCGGCCACACCTATCTCGGCGGGGTGGCGCTATTCCTCAGGCACAAGTTCGAGGAGTATGTGAATAAGAAATACGAAGCGAGGGAGCTGGTGCTAGGCCACCTGCAGAGGGGCGGCACACCCTCGACCTTCGACATGATTCTGGGGAGGCTGTTCGGCATAAAGGCGATTGGGCTCGTTGACGAGGGGAGATTTGGTCGGATGGCGAGCCTGAAGGACAACAGAGTGACGGACGCTCCTCTCGACGAGGCGGCGAGGACAAACTATCTCGACTGGAAGAGGTGCTACGACGAGAGGAACTTCACACCCAAGCTTATCGCGGACACGATGTATTTTAATACGACCTGAGACGACTGCTGATTCATAATGGGCCTGCGTCTCCAGACCCTGCCCCCATCTGGGCTAGAGTGCCACGATGGGGCGCAATTGCCATCCACGCTGTAGCGGGCGCGTCCATCCTAGCGGCTGCTATCTTTCCCTCCGATTTCTTCCACGGGCTCCCTGGACCGGTCTATCTCGTCTTGGGATTTATAAACTCTTTCTACGGCCCATGATCGCATTCAGCGCGCTTCTTGTTGTGCCACCCTTCTCGACCAAAACCTGAGGGCTCCTGCCCATTCTGGCCGTCACTCTGGGCCTCCTCGCCACCCTCCTCCCCTCTCTCATCGACCCGCTCGTCGACGGGACGGAGTACTACTACGAGTTCTGGTACCGGACCGACCTCCCTCCCCGGGACAAGCTCGACTTAGAGGGCATGGGACTCTACATTCAGGTCTCGCTACGGCGCTGATGATTCCCCTCGTCCGCGTTTTCGTCAATGCCGGAAGGCTGCAGGGGAGGCTGAGGGCTCCCGGACCCGGCGGCTAGGGGTCGCTCCTCCACCGCCTTCCGGAGAAAATTCCTCTGGCCGGCGCCGGTTCATGATTGTTCTTCAGTCCCCGGGCCCTTGTGTAGGCGACCAGCAGAATCGGCAGGACAAAGACTGCGAGAACAAAAGAGTAAGCGATGGTCGCCGCGGTTATCAGGCCGAACTGTTGCGTTATCGGCATGGGGGAGAGGCAGAGCACGCCGAAGCCGGCCCACGTGGTCAGGGTGCAGAGGAATATCGCGGCCCCGACGTTCACTATCGTCTCCTGCAGCGCCTCGCCCGTACTCCTATGCTTCAGCTCCTGCCTGAAGCGCTGGATGATATAGATGGTGTAGTCTATGCCGAGGCCTATGGTGAGCGCCGTCACGGTCAGGGTGAGGGCGTTGAGCGATATCGAGAAGAGGAACATCGTGCCCAGAATCCACAGCGCCGAGATTCCCACGGGCACGATGGAGAGAAGACCAAGGACGAGGTCCCTGTACATCAGCGCCAGGAAGACCGCGGCGAATGCGACCGCAACCAGCGTGGAGGAGAGCTGGCTCTCCCTGAACGCATCGAGGGTCCGGATTGTGAGAATGACTCCTCCGGTGGCGACGCCCCTTCCGGAGATGTCCGCCTGAAGCTCGGCGAGCATCCTGCGGCCCTCGGCGGTGTCCCGGACGAATGTGTAGATCCGGACCAGGGCCGCGTCGTACCCATTTTTTCCTCGGTGCACCGTTTCCTTGAGTGCGCTCCCATAGGTCTCGTTCGATGCAAGGAAATCATAGAGGGCCTCGACGTCCGCGTCGGTGCAGTTCGCCAGCGGCAGCCCGTCCGGAGAGACCCTGAATCTCGCGCAGAGGCCAGCATCAATGGAGGCAGCGCGTCGAATCACCGAGGCCACGCTATGAATCTTCGCCGTCCTGACACCGCCAACCTCTGCCCTGACGACAAAGCGGTCGTCCTCAGCAGCGGCGTGTGTGGCGTGGATGTTCCTGAGGACCTCGGTTGTGGCTACTTTCCCCTCAAAGAGCACATAGGACTGGTACATACTCGCCGCCTGAAAGTCTTCCCGAATCTCCTCCACCGCTCTCATCTCGGGCCACTGGGGCTGGACGAAGTCCTCCACACCGAACTCGGTCCTAAGGTTCATGGAGGAGAGGAGGGCGAGCGCCGAGAGGGCCACCACGAGCGTGACCACGAGCCGCGGGCGCCTCCTCACAGTCTGGGCCCCGAGCGCCATCCCGAGGCTGAAGAGGTGGACGTCGCGCAGCGTCCTCACCCTAGGGTCTCCGGCCTTCTCATCGACCAGAATCCGGGAGGCCGGATAGAATGTGACGCCAAGAAGCGCACAGGAGCCCACGCCCAGCGCGCATATCAGCCCGAACTCCCTGATGGGCTGGATGCCGGTGAAGAAGTTCGTGGAGAAGGAGGCCATTGTGGTCACCACAGCTAGGGACATCGGCGGGAAGATGCCGGCGAGCGCCGCGCACATTGCCCTTCCCGGCGGGCCGTTTCTTGAGAGCTCCTCCTGATATCTTGTAGATACATGGATAAAATAGTCCACGCCCAGACCAACGATTAGAGGAATCACAGCGATGTCTATTGCGTTGAGGGCAATTCCAAGGAGCCTTGCGGTGCCTAGCGTCCATACACCCGCCATGACCATGGAGGCGAGGGGGAGGAGGATGTAGGACAGGCCGCGGAACGAGATACCGAGCAGGGCGCTGATGATGGCCACGATCGCGATGGCGATTGGTAAGTTGTCTCGGACGGTTGCCTCGTCCACCTTCTTTGTTAAGAGGGAGGTCGAAGTCGCTTTGACGCGGACCTCACTCAGTCTGAGCGCCCGGACCCTCTCGACCGCGAGCGCCGCCGCACTCTTCCGGGCCTCTGCAGGCATGGAGCCGTTCAGGTTGGCAACGACAACTGTCTGCCGTGCCGAGGAGTTGCCGTATTTGAAACCGTCCGGAAGGAAGGCTGCGATAAGGAGCTGCAGGTCGGCAAGGTCGGTTCCGGGCGGAACTGGGAGGTTGCTCAGGTTGAGGTCCGGGTCGAGAACCTGAAGCGCAAAGTCCCTCACGGCCTCGACCTCCGCATCCGACATGTTCAGGAGGCCCCGGGAGGGGTCCCTCGACCATGAGCCATTCGAGTAGCTCCACTTCGATATCTCGTCGAAAATCCCCGCTAGGGAGAGAGTTCCGACCACGCCCTCCACGTATCCGGCATGGAGCGATACGTTCAACTCCTCCCTGAGCGCTCGCGCGGATAGGACGTTCTCCCCGGTCACGAGGAAGTACTGGGGCTCAGCCTGCCTCCCGAAGCGGGCCTCGACCCTTCTGTCAGCGCGGATGAGCTCGTCGTCCGGCAGGAACTTCTCTAGGTCAGTCTCGAACCTCATCTCTTGCAGGACCGGGACAAAGAGAACCGTCACTAGAACTGTGGCTATGACGAAGAACTCCGCCCTCCTTCTCAACGTTTGAGTGTAGGAGAATAGAAACGAAGCGACGGGCGGGGGTAGGCGGACAGTCTCGTGGCCCGAAGAGGGGGAGGTCCGCTCAGCGCCCGAGCGCCGGCCAGCCTCGCCTCTCCTCAGCCCAGACCACCGTAATTTGTTATAGGCACCGGGATACTTAGATATTACTCAGAGAGCACCAGCGCTGGGCGCTTTAATGAGGGGCCGGGGTGAGGGGTGTGGAGGGGCAAGGAGGGCTACGCAACCGGCTACACGAAAACGAGCCTCCCGCACCTCGTGCAGAGCCAATGCTCGCCCTCATCTTCGTCGAGCTCCCTCCGCGCAATGACCAGACTCCCGCAGCGGCCGCAGGCGGCGAAGCCCAAGACTCCCCCACCCACCCCGCTCATTCTAGTAACTCGAGCCATTCCGAGAACTGCTCTCGTGATATCCTCGCCGCAGAGGCTGCAGCGCACCCCGCCCTGCACCGCCAGGGGCCTCGCGAGGCTGCCGCATACGGGGCACGGGAAATTGTAAAACCGTAGGGGCCCCGCCCCACCGGAGCCGGTCACCCGTTTGGCCGCCGGGCCCCGGCCCCGTCCGCCGAGCCGGTCTACACCACCCTTTTTCTCAGCCCCATTGCCCTTCGCTGGGACCCTCGAGCGGACTCCAGGAGCTACGGGCCCGCTGGCCTCCCTCTCCCCGCTTTCCCTGCGCTCCGCGTTGCCGGTCATGGGTAAAGCCAGCTCCCTACTTCAGCCCGAGCGAGGCCGCTATCACCATCTTCTGGACCTCTGAGGTACCCTCATAGATCTCCGTTATTTTTGCGTCCCTGAAAAGCCTCTCTGCGATAGAGGATGAAGCTGTTCCAGCGGGCCCTATAATTCTAACGGCGGTTGTTGCAGCTTTCACCGCGACCTCTGCGCAAACAAGCTTCGCGATCGCAGCCTCCTTGGAATACCTGAGTGAATGGTCCTTTTCCGCCAGGTCCTTCGTGAACGCGGCCCTCAGAGCGGTCAGTCGGGCGGCTTCGAGCTCCGTCGCCACCTCTGCCACCGCGTGCTGGAGCGCCTGGGACCTCCCCTTCTCAGGGTTCCGGCGGAGGTGCTCTATTGAGGCCTCGAGCGCAGCCCGGGCTATGCCCACAGCTTGAGCGGCGATGCCGATTCTTCCGCCGTCCAGGGTCATCATGGCGATTTTGAAGCCCTCGCCCTCAGCGCCGAGCCTATCTGAGGCTGGGACGCGGCAGCCCTCGAGCAGAATCTCAGACGTTCCGGAGGCATTGATGCCCATCTTGTGCTCCAGCTGGCCGGACCGTATTCCCGGTGCCTCTTTCTGAACGGCGAAGGCGCTGATGCCCCTGTGGCCCTTTGTTTTGTCGGTCATGGCGAAGACCACAAAGGAACCCGCGTGGGAGCCGTTGGTGATGAATATCTTCGTCCCGTCGAGCACATACTCGTCCCCTTTCCTGACCGCCGTCGTCTGTTGTGCGGCGGCGTCGGTCCCTGCGCCGGGCTCGGTGAGGCAGAAGGCCCCGACCCTCTCGCCCGAGGTCAGCGGGGGTAAGAACTTGGACTTCGTCCCCTCCGAGCCGAAATGCTCTATGGGGAAGCAGACTAGGGAGTTGTTTACTGAGACGATGACGCCGGTTGAGGCACACACCCTCGAGAGCTCTTCGATCGCCAGTACATACGAGACGCAGTCCCGGCCAGCTCCACCGTATTCAGGCGCTACCATAACACCCATTAGGCCGGCCGCTCCGAGCCTCCTGAGCAGTTGGGCTGGGAACTCGGAAGTCCTGTTCCTTGAAGATGCCCCAGGCGCAAGTTCCCTCTCCGCAAACTCGCGCGCCCTATGCCTGAACTCCTCCTGCTCCGGCGTCAGCTTGAAGTCCATCCGCGGCACTCCCACGCTGAATTCGAGATGGGGCATTAAAGCTTTGGTCGCGTGGGGAGCCGCGGACCTCCATTCACTTCTCCAGTCTGCCCAGCCGCGTTCCAACGCCTCCCCAATTCGGGGCACAGGCGTGACCGATTCAGGGCGCTCAGACGGATGTCCGCCGGAGCCTGTTCTACCCCTAAGGACCGCGGCTGCGCCTTTTCCAGACAGGCCTTCCTCCCCGGATGACCACCCTGCCGCCCTTGAGGACCGTGTCAACGATGTTGACGCCAAAGTGGTAGGCGATGTGGATGTAGTTCGGGGCGTCAAGGATGACAGCATCAGCCCTCTTTCCGGGCTCAAGGCTCCCGAGTTCCGCGCCCCTGCCAATGGCGTATGCTGCGTTAATTGTGGAGGCGGTCAGGGCCTCCGAAGGCTTCATTCTCATGCAGTAGCAAGATAGTGCGATGACGAATGGCATGGACTCGGTCATACAATTGGGGTTGAGGTCCGTGGCCAGTGCAAGGGGGATGCCGAGGGAGACCATGCCCCTTGCGTCGGGGTACTCCCGGCTCATCAATGAAAGAACCGTCGCGGGAAGGAGGACGCCCACAACTCCCGCCTCCGCCATTTCCTTCAGTCCCTCTTGTGAGGACCTGAGCAAGTGGTCTGCCGAGGCGGCCCCGAGTTCCGCGGCGAGCTCAGCCCCTCCGGTCCGGGCTAGCTCGTCGGCGTGAATTCGGGGCCAGAGACCGAGTCTCTTCGCCGCCAGAAGGAGCCTCCGGCTCTGCTCGACCGTGAACACGCCCTCCTCGCAGAAGACGTCGCAGTACTCCGCGAGACGGTGCCTCGCGATCTCTGGGAGGGCCTCGCGTATGAGGTGGTCGATGTACTCATGAGGCCTCCCGCTGAACTCCGGCGGGAGGGCGTGGGCACCCATGAAGGTCGGAACGATTGTTATGGGGTGCCTCCGCCCCGCGGCCCGCAACACTCTCAGTAGGCGGAGCTCGGTGGGGACGTCCAAGCCGTAGCCCGACTTGGCCTCGATTGTGGTTGTGCCATGCAGGAGGGCCCTGTCGAGCCTCTGGAGGAGGGCGTCGAGGAGCTCCCCTTCCGTCGCCGCCCGCGTGGCCCTGACGGTGCTCATTATCCCCCCTCCCGCCTTTAGAATGTCTAGATAGCTCCTGCCCTCGAGCTTCATGATGAGATCCCCCTCCCTCGACCCAGCGAAAACGGGGTGGGTGTGGGGGTCCACGAGACCGGGAATCACTGTCTTTCCGGATGCATCCAGCGGCCTACCCCTTCTCTGACAGAAACAGGCCCTGACTTCGGATGTCGGGCCGGCGGCGACGACCCTTCCGCCCCGAATCGCGAGGGCGCCGTCTTTGATTATCCCGAGCTCCTCCATCTCCCTCCCGCGCCTAGGCCTCGCGGGGCCAGCGAGGGTCACAAGCTCGGAGGCGTTGACGATGAGCAGGTCCGCGCTCCTTCTAGGCCTCGTTACCATGCGACCTGAATTCCCCTCGCACTAGATAGTCTTTGCCCGGGCCAGTGGCGCTCCTTCGACGAGGGGCCTTTCCGACTTTCCCGGCTGGACCGCGCGAACCCCTACCGGGGCTATCGGGGGCCGGTGCCTGCCAGCCTCCCCACCTCGCCCAGCACCGTCCCGGCGAGCCCGGGGGCCGAGGCCCTCCCGCGCCTCCTCCCCTCCGCCAGCCTGCCCCTTGACGGGCAGTCCCGGATGGGGCACTCAGCGCATCTGGGGCCCAAGGGCCTGCAGAGCTCCCTACCGAAGAGTACGAATAGCTCGTTGATGTCGAGCCATTGATTTCTGGGGATGAGGCGCTCGAGCTCCCTCTCGGTTTCCTCCGGCGTTATCGTCCTGACCCAGCCGAGCCTGTTGGATATTCTGTGGACGTGCGTGTCCACGGGTATTGCGGGGATGCCGAAGGCATAGACGAGAACGCAGTTGGCGGTCTTCCGGCCCACGCCAGGGAGCTTTAGAAGCTCCTCACGGCATCGCGGAACCCAACCCCCGTGCCTCTCCACGAGCTCTCTGGCGATGCGCACGATTGTATTGGCTTTCATCCTGTAGAATCCGCAGGGCTTGATGAGACGCTCGACCTCCTCCACGGGGGCCGAGGCCAGCGAGGGGGCGTCGGGGAAGCGCTCGAAAAGCCTGCGGGAGGCGATGGCGGTGTTCTCCTCCCTCGTTCTCTGGGAGAGGACTGTCGCTATCAGGGTTTGGAAAGGGTCGGCGGGCTCCAGCCGTGCCTCAGGGTACCTGCGCCTGAGGAGCCGGAGGACCGTGGCGGGCCGCGCGCAACCTCCGTTCCTCATTCCAAACGGCCTGAGGGATATCGATTATAACAAGCTTTTCATTGCCGCCGCGAGGGAGGAGGACCACGTGTGGCAACCATTGAATATTCCGAGTGAAATTCAATATCTGCGTCAATATCTGCGGATGCGTGAGCCCGCGGCCTAAGGGACAATCCTTCGAAGCCTCCGGATCGCATCCAGCCTCTCCCTTCCATCGATCCCCCTGGCGGCCTCAAGAGCCTCCCTCAGGAGCTCCGTAGAGCGGTCCATCGCCGCCCTATCGACGGGGAAAGGCACCCCATCCTTTCCCCCCACGGCGAAGGAAAACTTCACGGGGTCTTTCCAGCTCGGAGGGGCACCATAGACCACTTCTGAAATCAGGGCGAGGGCGCGCACTGTCGCAGGGCCCACACCTCTGAGCCCGAGGAAGTCTTCATAGTTGCAGGGCCTGAACTCATACGCCTTCCTGAGGACATCCCAGTTAATTCCCCGGGGCATTCTCAACGTCACAACCCTGCCCGGGGCCCCTCCGCCAAAGTCCTCCAGAAAGGCCTGGCCAGCGCGCCTCAGCCCTACCTTAGAAGCGGTCCCCGCCACCCCAAAGGGCCGTGTGGAGTCGGGCAGGACACGCACCATGTCCTGAAGTCTCCGTGGCCCCTCAGCCACGAGGTCCAGAGTGATTTTCCTGCACTCCTCGCTCGCGGGTGCTGTTAGGTCGAGCACCTCTCCATCCCTCTTTTTTATAGCTCCTGCGATGAATTCGCCGGAGTCGCTTACAAAATCCCTCACATTCTCGGATAGCCAGTGATAGCGCCTTGCGTACCCGGAGCTCTCATCCATCCCCTGCTGGACGACGGCCCATTTCCCCTTATCGCTCACGAGCATCGTGTGATGGTATATCTGGTGACCGTCCTGGATGGCGCTGGTATCGACCTTCGCGCACATCCTGCTCGAGCGGGTGAGCCTCGCCACATCCTCCTCTCCAAACCCCCACCTCCTCCCGAGCTCCTCTAGCTCGGAGGGGAGAGCGCGCGAAAGCGCGCCCTTTCCGCCCACAACGCTGACCCCCAGCTCCTCCCTCTTGAGAGCCTCCTTCAGCGCACCCATCGTCACCGTTGTCGTCCCGGAGCTGTGCCAGTCGAAGCCAAGAACGCACGAGAAGGCCTGGAACCAGTATGGGTGGGAGATTCGCCTGAGGAGCTCATCGCACCCTTTCTCTTCTACTATCACCGCCGAGATCGCACCCGCGAGGCGGACCATACGTTTGAAAAGCCAGGGGGGAGCCCGGCCCTCGTGGAGAGGCAGCTCAGCCACGCCCGTTCGAAGCATTATCCCTCCTTCGATTTCAGAGCGTGTCGCGCCAGGCCGCCCTCGCTCCTGGGGCGGGAGGCACCGCCTCTATCGGCCTAAGGCATTTCGGGCACAGGTTTTTCTCAGCGCGCCTATCCTTGTTGAAATCGATCACGCATCGGCTGCAGAGATGGGCGCCGCAGCCGTGGTGAATCGTTGCGATGATCGAATGACAGATAGAGCAGTATGTCCTAGCTCTCCCCCCCTGCCTCTCCCCAGCTTTCTGCGCCTCCTCCCTCCTCGTCTCTCTCCTCTCGATGCTCGTCACGATGTCCCTGAGGCTGTCCGAGATTTCCTCAAGCTTGACCCCAGGTGCCTCCTCCGGGGGCCCTGCCCCACCACCTCCCTCGGTTTCCGCCGCGCCACCCTCCCCCCTCGCCCATTCTTTTCCGGCCGGACCCGTCCCCTGCACTTCGCCCACCCCCTCCCCGGGGGCGAGCTCCACGTTCCCGCTGCCCGTTGCTTCCTCTGGTGCCTCTGTTGCTGGGGGTGATGCGGGAGCCTGGGCCTGTCTCCTCCTTCCCCGTCTCGCCCTTTTTTCAGCCGCTCTGTCCGGTGCCCTTACATCGGGCGATGTTTCCAACTCGCTCTCTGGCACCTCTTCCCCGCCAGCGGGGGTCTCCACCCGCGGGGGCGGCGACAGTGGAGCACCGGTCTTAAGCCTCGCAATAACCTCCTCTACCCTCCTCGCCTCCAAGAGGGGCAGGTTGAGACCCCGCACGATACCGAACAGGTTCCGCTCCTCCTCCGGCAAATGGAGTCCGGCCCGGCTCCGCTCCTCGGTCTCAGGCCGGAGGGGAGTCTCGAGCTGCACTGGCATCGTCCGGACGCTCTCGATGAACCCGAGAACCCTCTTCGCCTGCAGAACGCTCACTCCCGGGAGGAGCCTCACGGCATCCGAGAGTCGCAAGGGCTGGTGTGGGGGGATGCGCCTGATGAGCTCGGAGGCGAGGCCCCCTAGCTCTCCCTCCTCTGCGGGGGATAGCCTTTTCAGGTCAACCTCTTCCGGGGCCTCGAGGTAGCTGAGCACTCTGTCGAGAAGCTCGAAGGGGACGCGGCAGTCCCTGAACGCCTCCTCGCGGGTTGGCATCCTTCCCGCCTTCTGTTCGAACTTGAGAATTTCCCGGGCGTATCCCTCCAGCTCCATTTTCTCCTTCATCGCGCGCGCGCTCTCCCGGAGCGAAGCAGCCTCGATCGCACCGGGTTCTATCGCGAGAGCGCGGTCGAGAAACGCTATGGCCTCATCGAACCTCTCCTTCAGGAGCGAGCACCTCGCCCTCCCCACCCAGACCGCCGCGATATCGGGCGCGAGCTCCCCCGCTCTGTTGAATGCCCTGATGGCCTCATCAATTCTCCCCAGCGCGCAGAGCACCTCGGCTCTGCCCTGGATGGCATCTACAAGCTCGGGGGCGGTCTCCAAAACGATATCGTAGGCCGCTAGTGCCTCGGCGTGTCTTCCGAGGGTGCACAGGGCTCTACCCTTCCATAGACCGATGTGTGGATTCCGGGGGTCTAGCTCCAGAGCCTTCTCGAGGTACTTCAGTGATTCCTCGGCCCGCCCGAGCGAGAGGAGGCATCTGCCCTTTCCCGCCCATCCCTGCGCTTCCCCGGGACTTGATGCTATTGCGTCTTCATAGACCTTAACCGCCTCTCGGTGTCTCCCGAGTTGCTCGAAGGCCGAGCCCTTCTTGAGGAGGAGCTGGGTGCGGCCGGGGTCCAGCTCGAGCGCGCGCTCGAGGTAGTCCAGGGCTTCGGAGTACCGCTCGAGTGCGATGAGGGCATCGGCCGCGGCCTCCAGCGCGGCCCTGTCCAATGGGTCGATCCTTAGGACTGCTTCTAAGCTCTTCAGGGCCTCTTCTCTCCTCCCCATTTCAATCAGCACGAGACCCTTTGCGATCGCCGCCGCTTTATAGGCCGGGCTGCTCTCCAGCGCTCTGTCAAAGTAGGGGAGGGCCTCGTCGCGTCTTCCGGCGCGGGCGAGAGCCCTCCCCATTTCCGTTAGCGTGGCAGGGTCCCCGGGCGAGGCCGCCAGCGCCTCCTTGAAGGTCTCGAGGGCGTCCCCGTGCCTGTTGAGAAGGGACAGTGCCACAGCTTTTCCTCTAAGAACCTCGGTGTCGTTCGGTCGAATCTCCAGAAGAAGGTCATAGGTCTCGACCCCCAGTGGGTCGAGCTCCAGCGCCTTTGCGTAGCACAGGCGCGCCTCGCCATACTCCATCAGGGCGCGCATGGCATCCCCCTTCGCCTGCCAGATTTCCGGGTCCCGCGGGGACAGCACGAGCGCCCGGTCAAGGTAGCCCGCCGCATCCTCGAACTTCTGCTCTTGAAGGAGGGCCCTACCGAGCGCCGCCCATGCGGGGGCGTGCTCGGGCGCAACCTGAACCGCGGCCTCGAGCGCACGGAAGGCCTCATCTTTGCGCCCAGCCCTCCTGAGAGCAGAAAATATCTCCAGAAAGCAATCGGAGAACGAGTTCCTGTGCTGGAGCATGATTTCTTTTTTCGTGTTTAGATACTCCAGAGCCTCGATGTAGAGCTCGGGAGCGTTGGGTCTCTTTTCCGCCTCCGCTTTTGAGGCCCTTGCCAGCAGCTCCTGGGTTTTCTCGAGGGCCTTCTGCTCTTTTTTATAATCGGGGGCGAAGAGGTCCAGGTCCATGGGCGACGCCTCCAATCCCTATCAAATCGTGCTGATATAAATTATTGGTTCCGTCCCGCTCCGCCCCCACTCGCGACAGACCCGCCGGTGGCCCGGAATATTTTCTCCGCCCACGCTCCCTGTCCGATTCCCTCGTAGAGCCCCACATGGAGCTCACGCAGCCTTCCCCTTGCAAGTTTCTCAACGGCGGGGGCGGCCCTCTCGAGAATATAGCTAGCGAGCTCCTCCGCGGTCACTTGGGGAATTTCGAGCAGTGCCACATCAACCCTCGGGAATTCGTACTCCTTCCGCCCCGCGCTCAGGCGAAGCACCCTTCCTTTCACCGTCACCCGAACTCTCCTGCTCCGCGCCGGAACGAGGACTCTATGGTCCAGGCCATCAATGATTTTCCTGAAAACGCTCTTGACTTCGAAGAAGTCGGCGATGTAGCCATCCTCACCACTTTCTCCCTCTAACCTGACATTCACGGCATAGGTATGTCCATGGAGCCGCCCGCACTTCCTATGGCCGGGAAGGAAGTGGCAGGCCGAGAACCTTAGGCCAGTCGCCCAGCCGTCTATCTCGAGCCTCATCGACCCAATAACGATTTCCGGCGTATTAATAGTATCCCGGGAATCGACCAATTATGCCCTATTTCCCTCGCTCCCGGGAGGTGGGTCAGATGCGTCTAGGGCCCGGGGCCAGATTTCACCGAGTTCCCGAGCCTTCGCCCAGTGTAGGAGCGTGGGCGAGCCAGGCCGCGCCACTAAGGAGAGAGTCCCAGGAATCTGTTCGTGGCCTCGAGATACTGCTCCCGGGGGAGGAGTTCCGCCTCGAGATGCGCTCGGAATCCCGATTCGAGCACCTCCCCGCCCGCAACCTTTTTGCCCGCGCTTCTGACGAGCTGCAGGTAAGCCTCGATTTTATCGCGGTGGCGCTCATCCTTGGAGAGGAGGAGCCCCGCCATTGTTCTCAGGACCACGGCACGCAGATTCCACTCCATCATGTCGCAAATCTCCCTGAAGGCCAGTAGCAGTGAATCGAATACTTCGAGCTCGGGGAGACCGCAGGTTGCGATGAGGACCGCCCACTGGCCCCGGGGGCCGAGCCTGCGGTGACGGGTCCGGCCGTCTGGAGAGAGCTGAACGCGAGGCTCGAGCAGGGGCATCGTTCTCTCGAGAAGCCTCTTCATTCCCTCGGAGAATGTGAAATGGTATACTGGGGTTGCGAGGATTATGGCGTCCGCATTTTGAATACCATCAAGGACACGCGCCATGTCGTCATCAATCACGCACCTCCCCCGTGTGCGGGTCCAGCAAGCGAAGCAGCCCCTGCATGGCTCGATATTGAGCTCGTAGGGGTTCAGGAGGCGCGCGACCCCCCCGCTTTCTTCAAAGCCTCTGATAAAGCTCCTGAGCACAAGTTCCGTCGCCCCCCTCCGGCCCCTAGGGCTACAAGAGAAGGCCAGCGCCCTCGGGCCCCTATGGCTGTTCGCCCTAGTCGAGTCGCCCCTCCCCTCCGCCCACACATTGCCGCCCTGCATTCCATCTCCCCGGACCCTCTCTCACACCCGCATTCTCAGCAATTCCGCCGCCGCACCCTCCACCCCCTCCCGCTACCACCGGAACTGAATTCCTTCCTCACCTTCTCACAGTGAACTCGCTGAACTCGCCCCTGAACTCCGACCACTCGACCTTCATGTCGGTCACGCGGGCCGCGCCCATGCCCTCCCCGGATCGAATCTCGGCCAAGACTCGCTGGATGACTTCTTCCTCTCCCTCGAAAACCGCCTCCACGGAGCCGTCGGGGAGATTGCGGACCCACCCGCTCAGGCCGGCGGCCGTAGCTTTGTCTCGGGTGTTGGCCCTGAACCACACGCCCTGGACTCGGCCTCTGAAAACCACCGACGCCCTCCTCTTCGTCGCTAGCCCCCCGGACCCGGGAAATCAACACCCCCGGTGCATGCTCCCCAATCTGCCTCTATATGATATATATTTTCACAGGATAAAAGAACTCCATAGGTTTATACACCCCTCGGCGGTTTTCGGGGAGCGTGAGGCTCGCGGGGCTTTTCTCGGGGGGGAAGGACTCGACCTTGTCCATCCATCTCGCAGGTGAGGAGGGGCACGAGGTCTCCGCTCTGGTCACTCTAGCCTCGAAAAACCCGGAATCCTATATGTTTCATGTCGCCAACATCCATCTTGCGCCGCTCCAGGCGGAGGCGATGGGTCTCCCCATCATCTACCGTGAGACCGAGGGCGAGAGGGAGGCGGAGCTCGGGGACTTGAGGGAAGCGCTGAGAGAGGCCGTTGAGAGGTACAGAATCGAGGGCGTGCTCAGCGGGGCCGTGGCCTCCAGCTACCAGAAGAGGAGGATAGACAGGATATCCAGCGAGCTTGGATTAGCGAGCTTGAGCCCGCTCTGGGGGAGTGAAGCTCGAGAGCTTCTGGCTGAGATGGTTCGGCGGAAGTTCAAAGTTATTGTGAGCGCCGTGGCCGCGGAGGGTCTCGGCCCGGGATGGCTGGGAAGGCAACTCGACGTGTCTGCAATTGAGGAGCTGGGGGAGTTGAGCGAGAGGCACCGGTTCTCACTCGCCGGCGAGGGCGGGGAGTTCGAGACGCTCGTTCTCGACGCCCCGATGTTTAAAAAACGGCTCGAGATTCTGGAAGCCGAGATTCTTTGGAGCGGAGGAAGCGGGGTATATTTTATAAAGAAATCCAGATTGGTGGACAAATAAAGGGACATTGAATCATTACCGGGGAAAAAGGCTTCGCTCGATGTTGGGAAGAGATTGGGAAGAGATTCATCCGGTTCAGAACCGGAGACTAGGAGTCGCGCGACTCTGCGAAATAGAGTTTCTGCACCATTTATTTTCCCTCCCGCGCATTGAAGATGAGAGGCGAGTGTAGGGGCATCCCAGAGACGAGGAACCGCCGGGAGGACGCGAGGCTTCTCGAAGGAATTGGGGACATCGACAGTTGCCTAGAGAGAGTTTCAACAGAAGCGGGGGCGTAGGCCTACCTCTTTTGAGTCATCGGAATGCTCATGGGTGGAGGAATCTCTCTCCTCATCCATATCTTTTTTAAATCCCCCTCGGAGTGAGCGCTGCATGCAGCCTTCTGAACAATCATTACCCTTCTTATATTCATAAAAATCATTCAAGCAGCCCAGGCCTCTATGACACTGTCACTGGCGCGCATGCCCCCTGAACACCGGAGCAAACTTGAGGTTCTCTTCAAGAACCTTGAAAAGAGTACACTCCTTGGATGGATTGTCTCATCCATTTTGGCCATCGCTCTGATTTACTTCATCCATGCCCTCACACCATTGTTCGGAATTCCCCCCGGTATTCAGCTTGCTGTGGGCCTGGGCGATCTCCTAATGTCAATATCCGGCCTTGATGGCTCCAGAAAGCAAAGAGCGACGGGAGGGGCTATGCTCCTAACCCTTCCCTCCACCCTACTCTGTGAATACTTTCTCCCCCTCTCAGGCTTCGTAATATTTTCTTCAGTGGCCTTCCTATCATATATCTGGGCATGGCGGAGCTTAAGGAGACGCCTTAAAATGAAAGGGTGCGATGGATGAACGACAGAGCCATTCATGAGCTCTTGAGCGGGAAGCGAGTGGTCTCGCATCCCGGAAGGCTTGTTATAATGCTGACGCTGACGAGGCATGGAGCTCTCAAGATGTCGGAGCTCGAGCGGATGCTCCCGCTCACGTTCGGGAGTCTCCAGCGACCTTTACAGTAGACCATCCAAGTACTCTTGGGCATCTGCTTCAAAGCGCGAGAGAGGAGCCGGCCGGGGTCCATGAGGCTCTCCTCGTCTCGGGAGATGGGGGAGTTGATTGCGCGAGAAACTATTTCCGATAGAGATATGATGAATAGTGTGCTTCTCAGGGCGACCCTCCAGACCATCCAGGAAATCATGGAGAAAGAGGGGACAGATAAGGATGAGACAAAAGTGATTCAATCGGAGACGAGGCGTTTGCTGTTGGTTAGAGGGGGGTATGTGCTTGTTTTTGCAGTTGGCGCTGGTGAGTTGGACTTGTGGAAGCGCAGGGGCAAAGAGCTCGTAGCTTTCGTGGAGAAGAGATATTCTCGAGCGATAATGAATGGGGACCGTAGTCGGCATCTATGCGGTGAGCTGAGGCTCGCTCTCCGCAGGATGATGTGCCCGTCCGGAACCACCGGGCCCCCGTAAAAAGAGACACATCAATTCTTGGCGGGCTCGGACCAAAGAAGCCTCCATAATGATTATTTATCACCATACTAATATCGCAATGCCAGGAGCCGGTGGGCGACCGACGGTGCCCGAGAGGGCGCTGAGGAAAGTCCCCCCTCCACAGGGCGAGGCGGTCCGGCGCAAGCCGGAGGGGCGAGAGTCCCGGTTAACGCGCAGAAACGACACAGCCGCGCGGGAGCGATGATGCGGCCGCCGCGGAGTCGAGATCGCGCGGAATTGATGAAACGGCCTTCCCTGCCGGAGCAAGCCCGAAAGGACGGGATGAGCTGCCCGTGACCGTCGAGTGGGGCGCTCAGTCGAATGTCGCCAGAACAGAAGGGGGCTTACGGCCGGCACCTGGCCAATTTTCTTATCTGTGCTATTGGTGCAAAGAAAATTGGAATAAGAAGGCTTCGCGGGCGGGCAGCACGGGCCTGTGCTGCCCGGAAGCTTGGTGCCATGCCACCTCGCCTGCTGTGCCCGACGCTCCCCAGTGCGATTGGGGCAAACGGTCGGGCACATGATCCGGAAAGCTCCCTTAAAGAGACGTCCTACAGTCCCTCGTCCCGAATTCTCCACGCCCACCGCCTCAGCAGGGAACCGTCCTTCCTGTACCGAGCGTAATGCTCCAGCCCCGAGGCCACGGCGTGCGGGAGCTCACTCGACCTGTCCTCGCCGAGGCGGGCCCAGTACCTCAGCGTAAAATATCTGGCCGCATCGAAGAGCGGGGTCGTGAACCGCTCTCCGGAGGCGAGGATGTGGGCACAGAGCTGCCCCACGTCTTCGAGGGGGTCCCCCTCTCTCGCCTCCTCAAAGTCGATTCCATAAATCACCTTTCCAGAGCAGATGAAGTTCTTCAGAATGGCGTCCCCCCTCCTCAGCTCGCATCTGAAGGCGCGGTGGAACCTGGCCAGCCAGGCCGCGACACCGTCCAGAACGGGCGCGACTTGGCTCCTTTCCACCTCAAATGACTCCGCACCCCTCCCGCGAGAGTCCGCTCCACCCGCACTCCGCAGGCGGCTGAGGAAGACTTCGAACGCCGGCATACCCGAGAGCCAGCTCATGATGACCACCCCGTCCCTCAAGACGATGGGGCGAGGCGTGCGCAACCGGTGTTCACTGCACAAGCCCAGAACCCTGTACTCCGTTGCAGCCCTTCCTCCGGAGCCAGGGCCGAAGACCTTGGCAGCGCAGGTCTTTCCGCTCCACTTCACTTTTAAAACGAGGTTCTTCCTGCTCGGGAGGGGCGGAGCGATGACACAGCCCTCTAGCCATGGGGGAAGATGCCCGGCCATGAAAATGAGAGGAGCGGGCGGTTCTTTATTATTTTCGCTCGTAACCCACCTACAAACGGCCCCCCGTTCAAACATAGGGAGAGATAGCAAAATTATTATAATGTCGCAATATTAATCCATCGTCTGGTTCCCCTCCAAGGACAGGGGGCTGAACGGCTTGACAATGAAAAGGAGTTCAAATCCAGGAGTTCGGAAAGTGGTGATGGTCTGGTTGCTTGCCGTATTAATGCTCATCAGTTCCCTGCACACCCCAGCCGCGGCGGCTCTTGAAGATGGGGGCAACGGGCCGAGCGAGAGGTACGCCTCCTGGTGGGACTATGGCTGGCTGTATAGACTACCCATCACAATCGACAACACAAACAATGCCGAGACCCTGAAAGACTTCCAAATTTTTATTAAACTCGACACACAGGCGCTGGTCACCGCCGGAAAGATGAGGGTGGACCGTGGCGACTTGAGGTTCGCTGACCAGGAAGGCAAGAAGCAGCTCGCTTACTATATGGAGAACGAGAGCTGCTTCTGGGTCCGCGTGCCCAGCATACCCTCTCGCTCGAGCGCGATTATTTATGCGTACTATGGAAACGCCTCCGCAACATCAGTCTCTAGCGGGGAGGCAACATTTGAGTTCTTCGACGATTTCGAGGCCTACAACGACGGAACCAACATTCCCAACTGGCAGGAGATATCAGGCGATTGGATTCTGACCACTCCACCGAGCAAGAGCCGGGCGGTTCGGCTGGACGATACGGGGAGTTCTGCCGCGCTCATCAGGAGTGCCTCTTATAGCGGCGCGAGAATCGTGGAGGCGGACATTGCGGACGAGGTTTCCGGGAACAACCCCCACCCCGGGATAATTGTCGGCTATCAGGACGCCAGCAACTACAACGCGATCTACTGGAGGAGCACCACCGCAGAGCTCGTTAGGTGGCAGGTCAGCGGGGGGACGGAGAGGGGAATTGTAATATCAACAGGCCTGAGCGGGGGCGTTTTGAACACTTATCACAGAATGCGCGCAACCATTGACGCGTCCGGAAACGTGGTCAATATTAATTTCCTGAGCTACAATGCCAACCCTGGATTCTCGGTCCAAACCACAGGAGTGGGTCTCTGGCAGCACCGGAATAACGATGAGGTCGGGTGGTGCGACAACTTCAGGGTCAGGAAGTACACACCCGTGGAGCCGGCAGTGAGAATCGGGCAGGAGGAGCGCTCGGTGAGATTCACAAGCTTCTCGGTGACCCCATCGCTGCTCAACGAGGGGGACTGGATCGAAATAAACGCAACATTCGAGAACCCTGCGCTCGATGAAATTAAGATACGGGTCTCTCTACACGATGGAGAGAGCTTCGAGAGCTCGCGAGAGATATGCGCAACGGAGCTCCCTCTGGCCCCGCAGGCCGAGACTGAGGTTAACTTCAAATGGATTCCCGATGGCGGGAGCCACACCGTCTGGCTGGCGCTCATGGGCACACCGCTCGCCTCAAGGACGCTCTACGTGAACCGCTACCCGGTCCTGAGCCCGATAATGGACCAGGTCGCAAGCCAGGGAAAGAACTTCAAGCTGCTCATCTTCGCAGAGGACGCTGACGGCGACAGGCTCAACTGGACCGAGGACTGCCCGCTGTTTGACATTACGCCGCGTGGCGACCAGAGCGCCGAAATCAACTTCACACCGACAAATGACGACATCGGGAACTACACCGTCAACATCACAGTCTCCGACCC
>JAWCLH010000015.1 GCA_038851035.1 Thermoplasmata archaeon | reverse complement strand
TTATTGGAGCGCCTGATGATTTCTCGGACATCTCTATATGAAAGTTTGCTCATGGCCCCAGGTAATTTCTCCGAGAGCAAGTATTTATGGGATATCACAATAATGGTAGCTATCCCAAAGGTTTAAAATACCCATCTCTCATTGTTAAATACAAGAGAAGGGGGTAGCGTATGGTCCCGGGCAGGAACCTGTGCTCGCTAATGCTGGTTTGCCTGCTTTGCCTTCCCGCCGCCACAGCTGCTTCCGGAGGGAATGAGGAAATGCCCGTACGGCTCGAGGGCACGGTGGCCCCTCGCGGAGAGTGGACTCAGCCCGCCGACCAGTTGCTAGAGCTCCAAGGTTCCGGGACCACTTTCTCCAACTCCTCTTTCACCATACCACTTCCTTCCAACGCCACAGTGCTCTCCGCCTCCGTAGAACTCGAGGGGAAGCCCGTGGAGAGCTCACTGCAGAGCTTCACATACGACTTCTCGGACTATAGCGAGCACAAGGCTTATGAGGGCGAGACATCGTCCAATAGTCCCGGCACTAAGAAACCCTCGACCTTTCAGGGCGCTGAGTTGTCCGGAGCGGAATACAGCGCGATTGCCAGCAGCGACAACAACCGTGCGGTTTACGCGGTCTATTCCTACAGCCCCCCGACCTACTGCTATCACCTGTTCAGGTTCAAGGTGGCGGTGGACATTTCAACAAAGGTGAGCGTTGAGTGGGAGGGCTACGGAGGCTACCCCTACGGGTCTTACTACCCAGGCGTCGCCACAGTCTTTCTCTGGAACAACGGCACCGGGGGGGAGGGGAGCTGGGAGACAGTGGGGAGCCACGGCCCCGCATCCTCGGACAAGACTCTAACCAACACATTCTCGGGTAGCTCTTATATCGCGAGCACCCCGAACGGTAACTATGTCTATGTTCTGGCCATGTGCACGTCTGGGCAATATTATCTTGGAATACTTACAGACTATGTCAAAATCGTGGTCGAGGGCAAGACCCTGACATATCCGAAGAATCCCACCATGGACATCGGAGCCAATGGAGCAATCGAGTGGAAGCTGCCCGTGGAGAAATTCAACGACCGAGTGACGGTCGGAGACGTATCGATAATGAACGAGCTCGACAAGCTCGTGAAGGGCGCCAGAACCCAGTACGTTGAAATCAAGGTGAAGTTTGGCTCCAATTCCCCCGGAAAGATTCTGGTCTCAAGGTTCACGGTCAGCTACAATGCTCCCCCGTGGTGCACGGGAGTTCCCGACACATTCCATATTGAAGAAGACACAAACGTCCCGAAATTGATCGACCTCAACAACTATTTCACCGACGACAGGGACAAGAACAGGCTGACCTTCACAATCGTTTACGAAGAAGACCCGAAGAAACTCGACGCCGACATAGACCCCGACGGCCACAGCATGAGCTTCAAGACTATGACGAAGAATTGGTGGGGCTCCCTGAGGTTCAGGGTGATGGCGACAGACTCGGACAGCCTGACACGAGAGAGCAACGATTTCAGGGTGACTGTAGACCCCGTCAACGACCCACCAGTCATAACCCCGATAGGGAAGCAGCTTGCGATGCAGGGCGTAAAATGGACGCTGCAGGTGAAGTGTCGTGACGTCGATATGGAGCTCGACCCGGAGGAGGAGGTCCGTTTCTCAGACGACACGCCCCTTTTCGACATAGACCCCTACACAGGTCTGGCGGAGTTCACCCCCAGGCAGGACCAGGTCGGAATCTACACGATTCAGATAACGGCAGAGGACAGGGACAGAGCGACTGACACTGAGACATTCACGCTGGAAGTTCAGGACGCCCAGGATCCGCCAATACTCGAGCCCATTCCCGATCAGACCGCCACAGAAGGCCAGCCGTTCAGCTATTTCGTAATAGCAAGCGACCCTGACATCCCTTATGGTGACAAGCTGACCTTCTCAGACAACTCACCGCTGTTTCAGATAAACCCGGAGACAGGCGAGATAGCGTTCCTTCCCCAGGCGAAGGACATCGGTGAACACAGGATAACAATAACCGTAACCGACACAAGAGGAGGGACTGACAGTCGCAGCTTCACCCTCCTCATCCTTAACATCATGGGTACCACCAACAGACCCCCGAGCGTTGAGCCTGTGGAGAACCAGACAGCGTACGAAGGTATCTACTTTGAGCTGCAGATAAGGGCAACCGACCCAGACCTGGACAGCGGGGACCTCCTTACCTACTCCGACAACTGCCCGGTTTTCGAAATCGGCTCGAGCACTGGTAGAATCTCTTTTAAACCGACCGCACGCGACGCGGGTGAGTACACTGTGAAAATTACCGTGAAGGACCGAGAGGGGCTCTTTGCAATTGTGGAGTTTCGGTTGACGATTCTCAAGGCCAACAGGCCCCCTATTGTCACAGAGATATCGCCCAAGGAGGGCACCCAGGTGAGCTTGGGCAAGAGGGTTTTACTCTCTGTGAGAGCGTTTGACCCGGACCATGACAGCCTCAACATCACATGGATGGATGGGGACATCGTCATCGGCTACGGCCCCAACATTACCTACTCATTTGGCGAGAGCGGGACATACGTTATCACAATCATAACGAGTGATGGCAAGGCTCAGGTTGTCAATGAGACTATCATCGAGGTGGTCGAGCCCGGCCAGGCCGGCAGAAACCGAGCGAACACCCCAGGCTTCGGGCCAGCAGCTATGGTCGCGGTAGCTCTTGTTTCACTCATCCTCCTGGGGCGCAGGAAAATACCCGGAGCATCCCATCGGGCAGGGTGAGGAGCCAAAAAGGAGCCGGAGCGGGGTTGGTGAAGCTTCGAATTCCTCTCCGAAAGCCCGCGACCAAGGAGGTACGGAGGAGCCATACACGCTCCCTAGCATGTCCCCCCAACACATCCGCACCATCGATTCCTCCATAAAATTATTATCGAAGAACGCATAATGTATAACTGATGAGTAAGTACTGGAAGTACTGGAGGTGCGCTGGGGCGCTCACTATTCTTCTTTTAATGGCTTGCTCATGGGCTCCGATTTATAGCGGCATGGTGAGCGATGGGGGCGGCGACGCTACTTCCTCGAGGGGCGAGTACAGGCGGTTCGCGCCTCAGGAAGCAGAGCTCAGGTTCTCTGGTGGGGTTTATACCAACTCCACCCTCACAATTCCCATACCATCTAACGCCACGGTCCTCCAAGCTAGCATGAACATCACCGGTTATCCCGTCACGGGTGCCCTGGAGCTCGTGGACTGCAGCTTCAACCAGAGCGGCGTGGGTCATAAAGCCTACAAAGGCGCCGTGGCAATCCCCGACCGCCCCACGACCTCTCCAAGGCCCTCCCAACTCATGTTCAACGAGTTCACGAGCGCCGAATACACTGCGGTATCCCAGAGCGACAACACATACGCGAGACAGGCCGGCGATAACTCACCCAGTGGGACCGAGGACGGGTTCCACCTTTTCAGATTTAAAGTCCCGATAGACATCTCCGCCGAAGTCACCGTGCAGTGGGAAGGCCACGCGAGCGATTTCTGGGGCAACGCCTGGCATTACAATGTTTACATATGGTTCGAGGCGACCGGGACCTGGCAGAGCGTGGGCGGGGGGCAGTCGGCCACGGACGTTCTGGTCACGAACACCTTCAATGGCCCTGGCTACATCGCCGACAGATGGGTCCAGATACTCGCGACCTGCTACGATGGCAACGAGATAAGGACAGACTTTGTTAGCATCTTTGTAAAAGGCTATCCGCAGATATACCCGACTGACCCAGCACTAGATGTGGGGGGTGATGGAAAGGTCGAGTGGAACCTCGTGGAGCAGAAGTTCAACTACACCGTCACTTTCGGCGACCCCACACTAGCAGCGGCTCTCGAGGCAGGCGCGCGCAACGCCAGTACCCGTTTCGCCATGGTGCCGCTGAAATTCATCTCGACGACAACCGGGAGGGTTGCGGTCAGCGACATCACGGTTTCATACAAGGCGCCGCCCTGGTGCGGCCAGATACCCGAGTACACACTTGACGAGGACAGCACAGCGACTGCACTGATCGACCTGAATCTTTTCTTCGTCGATGACGAGACCACCAACCTAACCTATGAAATAAGTTATCAGGAGGACTCAAAAAAGCTTAGAGCGGAATTGAACCCGGACGGTCATAGCCTCGACTTCAAAACTCCGACCCGCAATTGGTGGGGTCGAGCCGGGTTCAGGGTCAGAGCATTCGATTCCGATGGTCTCATGTTCGAGTGCCCCACGTTCAGGGTTGTGGTCCTCCCGGTCAATGACCCTCCTCAGATTCTGGCCATTGGAAACCAGACCGCCCGGCAAGGGGAGCTATTTACCCTTCAGGTGAGGGCGAGGGATGTGGATATGGACCTCGACCCAACTGAGACCATAACTTTCTCCGATGGGACGGGGCTTTTCGACATCAACCCGGTGACGGGCCTCATCGAGTTCACACCTGCTCAGGAGCACGTCGGTGTGCACGAGATTCCACTGACGGTGACCGACAGAGTCGGAGCCACCGGCTCCCTGAACTTCACCCTCACTGTCGAGGACGCCGAGGACCCCCCATCTCTCGACCCCATTCCAGACCAGACAATCGTCCAGGGCCAGCTCTTCTCCTATCAGGCCAATGCCCACGACCCCGACCTGGCCTACGGCGACACCCTGATTTTCAGCGATGACACCCCCCTCTTCGACATCCACCCCGAGACCGGCATAATGGAGTGGATCCCCGGCAAGACCGACATTGGTATCCACAACATCAATATCACGGTGAGGGACGCCCGCGGTGGCCAGGACAGAAAGCATTTCCTCCTGACAGTTCTCAACCCTAAAGGGACCCTAAACCGGTATCCCACCCTCGAGCCAATTCCAGAGTTGACCGCTCATGAGGGCAGGCCTTTCATCTATACCGTTGCCGCCACTGACCCAGACCTTGAGGATGGCGATGTGCTCACATTCTCTGACAACTCCCCGCTTTTCAAGATAGGTCCACTGAACGGGACGATTTCTTTCGTTCCGGACAGACGCAGCGTCGGCGTACACAACATCACAATCACGGTCCGGGACAGTGAGGGGCTTGCCGATACCGTGACCTTCCGTCTGACAATCGTCAGGGCGAATGCCCCGCCCCGGATCATCTCCCTGAGTCCTAAGAACGGAACGAAAATACTAGTCGGAAAAGAGGTTACGCTCTCTGCGACGGCGTCTGACCCCGATTTAGATGCTTTAAACATAACGTGGCTTCATGCCGACAGGGTACTCGGGTACGGCCCAGAGGTCAAGCTGAAGTTTGAGGAGACCGGGGGCTATATAATAACTGTCATAGTTTCTGACGGCAGGGACGAAGCGAGGAGCGAGCTGGGTCTGGAAGTCGTGAAGAGCCTTCCGGGAAAGGGCGGGGGCGGGCTTCCCGGCTTCGAGATGCTCATGGCACTCGTCCTGCTCCTGATAACTGCCCTCCATGTTGCCACTCGGAGGCGGCCGACAGAATAATTTATGTCTGCTCCTTTCTGGTCCAATGTGAAGCTCGTCGTTCTGGGTTCTGGGGGCTCCTGGCCCTCCAGGGAGCGTAACACTGTTGCAGTAGCCCTGAAGCTCGACGGAGAGGTCCTTCTGTTCGACTGCGCCGAGGGCACCCAGAGACAATTTATGCTCTCGTCGCTCTCATTCATGCAGGTCCAGCGCATCCTGCTCTCCCACCTCCACGGCGACCACTTTTTAGGCCTTCCAGGTCTTGTCGAGACAATGGCGCTCAACGATAGGAGGGAGGGTCTTCACATTTACGGCCCGCCCGGTACCTCAGAGAGGCTCCGAAGGCTCTTCAGCTCCGGTTACTTCTCGGCCTCCTTCCCAATAGCGCTGAGTGACATGAAAGGCGGCGACACCGTGGATTGCGGACGCTACAGAATAACAGCCGCAGAAGCGAGCCACAACGTACCTTCCCTTGCATACGCTGTCGAAGAGAAGGAGAGACCCGGCCGGTTTGATCTAGAGAAGGCAAGGGCTCTTGGAATTCCCGAGGGGAAAATCTATCACAGGCTTCAATCTGGCGAGACGGTTGTGTTGAGGGGAAAAAGGTTTACACCGGACATGGTTCTGGGTCCCCCTCGCAGGGGAAGAAAAATCGTCTACACCGGCGACACCAGCCCCTGCCGGGCTGTGGAGGAGCTGGCGCGCGGGGCGGATGTGCTGCTTCACGATGCAACCTCCGACGATAGCCTTGCGGAGAAGGCCAACCGGTACGGGCACAGCAGCGCGGCTCAAGCTGCGGAGACCGCTAGGAAAGCAGGAGCCGGTACGCTTATTCTGCTGCATATAAGCCCGAGATACAGACAGGAAGACTGGCCCCGCCTCCTTGAAGAGGCACGGCGCGTTTTTCCATCCACGATTCTGGCCTCTGACCTAATGGAGCTGGAGGTCCCCCTCCCCGAATAATAGGGCGGCAAAGATTATCTTTGGGAGGTCCTTTACCTACCACGATGGACCGGACCTTCGTCGAAGTATGCGCCTTGCTGAAGCAAAGACTCGGGCCGACGCTGGCCTATCTCATTTGTGAGGACCCTGAGATTGTTCGCGCCGTCCAGACGGCTCTCGGTGATGTTTCTCTCGTCGTCCCCGTCAGGACAAGCGCGCCTGGAGGTGAGCTTTTTGCGAGCTCTCTCAAGAAGGCCGGCGTCCGCGTCCATCATATCCATGAGGAGTTCGAGCCCGACCTCAGCGTTCTCTCACAGGCGAGGGCCTTGCTACTGTCCGCCCACGCAAGCAGGCTGATGTCCACAAGCGACCGGGTCCTTTTCTTAATATACACAACCGTTTGGGGCTGGGGTTTCTTCGAAGCTCGTGAACTCCGCCGGAGTCGCCTTGAGGAGATTCTGGATGGGAGGGTCCGTGTCGACGTCGTCGAGGCAGTTCTTGACCTTGCCACTGAGCTTCTCCGGGAGGGGAGGGAGGGTTATCCGGTTGGGGCCCTTTTCATCATCGGTGAGCCAGATAAAGTTATGGCCATGACCCGTGAGGGCATCGCCAATCCATTCGAGGGCCACCCACCGAGGTCCAGAAACGTGGCCGACCGTAGGAACTGGAGAACGATAAAGAACTTCGCGGCCCTGGACGGGGCCTGTGTCATAGACCGCGAGGGGAGCGTTGTGGCGGCGGGAAGGTATGTCAATGTGAGCGAGCACTGGGCGACCCTCCTCCAGGGCGAGGGCGGGAGGCACAGCGCAGCAATCGTCGCTACCCTCGCGGCCGGAGCGGTCGCTGTCTGTGCCTCTCAGGAGGGGGAGGTCACCCTTTTCATGGACGGAAAGCCAGCGTACAGGGTTAGGGTGAGGTGAGCATCTGAAGTTTCCACAGAGCAGGTTTGGTCCCGCGCCGAGGTTCAGGAACTTCCATCTCTGGAAGACCATGCTAGTGCTCGGTACGAAGGGTCCGATGGGCCGACAGAGGCTCAGCGAAGTTCTAGGGTTGGGGGAGGGGAGCGTAAGGACCCTGCTCTCATTTCTCCGATCGAGGAATCTACTTGTGATCGACAAAGTAGGGGTAAGGCTTAATGAAAGGGGAATTCGGGAGCTTGAGGCAACAGGCCTCAAGACCGCCTCGGTAAACGCACGCGAGCTCTCTGTGGGAGAGTGCGATGTTGCGGTGCGCGTCAGGGGTGCAGCGCGTAGAGTAAAGGATGGTCTGAGGCAGAGGGACGCGGCGGTGATGGCAGGAGCGGATGGCGCGACGACCCTCGTTTTCAGGGGTGGGAGACTGTTGATGCCCCCCAAAACGGACATCGAGTCATCATGTCCGGAACTCGCGAAAGAGGTGAGGGCCGCGTTTGAGCTGGAGGAGGGCGACGCCATTGTCATCGGTTCTGCGAGGAGTAGGCGCGCCGCGGAAGACGGAGCCATCGCCGCGGCAGTGGACCTGATTGAGGGCGAGTAGGAGCGCGCGGGAGCGGGACCACGGTCGGCCCATGGAAAAGGGAGTGTCCTTCCGAATATTACCCATCGGTCGCTTCAGTGAGGCCCTTCAGTGCCCTGACGATTCTTGTCACCTTATCGGCCACATTTGAAGGGCTCTCGCCCAGGACCCTGACCATGGGCTCCTTGCCGTGGCCGCCCTCATCGAAAATCACGTCCGGCACGAAGCCGAGCGCCCTGATTGCCACTTCTGTTCCCCACTCCATCGTAGAGGTTGAGTGGGGGGGCTCACGGGATCTGTCAAAGCTGCCGATTTTCAGCCCCAACTCCCTGCATACTTCAACGAGCCCAGGCGAGAACCGCAGGTTCACTGCACAGCGGAATCTCCTGTCCCGCCGCATAGCAGTGAGGACAACGGTGGCGAGGTGTTTAGACGCGCCAAAGACGGGATGGCCCGCGCGTCTGACCCGGCTTCCAGCGCGAATTAGCCTGCCCTCAATGCCGCACACATCCTCCCTTCCGGATGCGTAGGGGAGGGCGAAAACCAAGTTGGTGCCGACTTCCGGCACGAGCGAGGGCGGCAGAAGCTCCTCGAGATAAGAGCTCCATCGGTGGACCTCCTCCATCACCCCGTATCTTTCTGCCATATTGTGAAGTATGGCGAAAGGGTTCCCGACAGCCGCCCCTCTGCCGGGTTCTGATGAAAAGCGAATTGCTTCAGTAACGTAGCTTTTTGCCGTCTCAACAGCTTGGAGCACCGTGTTCCCTTTCGCGAGAAGAGCTGTTGCGAAGGCCGAAAACATACAGCCCGTCCCGCGCACGCTCTTCTCCAGTCTCGGAGCTCTCAGTAATTTAAACCTACCATTATAGAATACGTCAATAGCCTCCGCCCCCCCGAGGTGACCTCCTTTGATGAGAACACTCTCGCACCCCATTCCGTGGATCACCTCGGCGGCGCGTTTCATTCCTTCGATGCCGCGAATTTCGAACTCCGCGAGCTCTGACGCCTCTGGTATATTGGGTGTGACGAGGGCGGCCTTTGGAATAAGTCTCTCCCGCAGAACTTGCACTAAATCGGCCTTTGAGAGGCTGGCGCCAACCGTTGCCCTCAGAACTGGGTCGACCACGGGTCTGATGCCCTCCTCGGCAAGCCAGTCCGCAACAATCTCCGCAATCGAGGCCTCATAGAGCATACCTGTTTTAGCGTGTCTTATATTGAAATCTTCTGAGAGGGCCTCGAGCTGGGACCTGACCTGGGCCGGGGTCAGGGGGTGCAGCTCGACGAAGCGCTTGGTATTCTGGGCAGTCAGGGCGGTCACCGCGGAGCACCCATGGACTCCGGCGACTGCGAAGGCCTTGAGGTCCATCTGAATTCCCGCAGCCCCCGAAGGGTCTGAGCCAGCGATGGTGAGGACCGATTCCTCCCTTCTCTCGCCCGTCACACAACGTGTATCTCCTTGTTGGGAGATAATAAATATTGCCCTAAGAACCGGAACTCCCCAGCAATATGTATCCAATTGCTCTACACGAGTGGGCACTGGTTTGTCTGTATAACTCTATCCGAGATTTTCGCTCATCCCAACATACCAATATCCTTTTATGGGAGGTAGGGAATAGGTTTTCCGGAGAGGTTTGCGTTGGCGGAGAAAAAAGGGGGCATCAGCGATGCAAAACTGGCCCTCCTCAACCTCCTTCAAAGAGACAACTTCAGCCGGGTCCCCCCATCGGAGAGAATTCTCTTCCTGCCCCACTGCCTGAGAAATCCAAAACAATGCAGGGCCGAGAGCACTGACGAAGGCCTAGTGTGCAGGCACTGCTCGCCGGACTGTAGCATAAACCGCCTCACCACCCACGCGCGCTCAAGGGGCTATAGGGTTTTTGTAGTGCCGGGAGGAGAGATGGTCTTCAACATCATCGAGAAGTACCGTCCCGGGGCCGTCCTGGGGGTGGCCTGTAGGCACGAGCTCGCCCAAGCGGCCGAGAGAATCGCTGGGAGTAAAGGAGCACTGGGGTTTGCCTACCAAGGCGTTGCCCTCCTCAGGAGCGGTTGTGTGGGCACTCAGGTCGATGTTGAGGCTGTCAAGGAGGTCATAGAGCTCGATGCCTCTGCCACGGCGGTAAAGGTCGGGCCCGTCCAGAGCTCCCGTCCCCCTCTCCGGAAGCGGCTTGCATTCACGGCGGGCTCGGCTATTGCGATCGCCGCAGTGCTCTGTGCTCTTCTACTCTCGCCATCGCTTTTCGCTCCCTCTGGCCTGTCCTCGCATGAATCATTGGCATCACTGCTGATTACAGAACAGACATCCGTGCGTTATATAAAGGACGCAGACGGCCGCCCGACCGCGGAGGTCCGGGTAGCTCTCCAGAACAGCGGTCAGATTCCAGCGACATCTATCAGGGTCAGGGTGACCGCTTTCTTCACCGGCCAGCCCTACCTGCCAGAGGAAGGGGGAGCAGTTGAAGTGCCGCTCAATATGACGCTGCGCACTGGAGAAACTTCCGAGGCTTTTGTCAATGTTAGGGTCCACGACCAAAACGACACCTCCTTGCTTATCGAAGTGATTTCAAACGGCCGAGTTGTCTCATCAAGATACGTGAGGTCCCCGAATTCGGTATTCATTGCTGAAGCCCGTCTCTCCGAGTACGTGACCATGATTCCATCGGGCAGAGCGGCCAACGTAACCGTCGAGGTGTTTAATGAGCAGCCCGTCAGGCCTCCCGGGAGCCTGAGGCTCGTGCTGCGCTGCTACTCCTCCTTCAACAGGAACTCCGCCTGGGACACGGTCGAGGTCTCCCAGCCCTCCCCGCTTGCGCTCAACCAGACTTGGTCCTGCTCGGTAGTTCTGGACGTCAACGACCTCGACCCAGGACGACCCACCTTTGTCGTCGAGCTTTTTGAGGGCAGCGCCTCCTCACCCCTGGACAGCACCATGGTGCAGGGGTGACCGAAATTATTTTATCACCCCCGAGAATACCCAAGGCGGAGAGAAAGAGTGGTTTGGTTTGGCCGAGGAAGACGCGAGGTTCATCAAGCTTCGTAAGTCAGACATCGCCTCTGTGCGGAATCTTCAGGAGAGCGTGATGCATGAGGCGGCCCCGGCCCTCCAGTTTAGAACGGGGCAGGCACTTGGCTCCAGAATTGCGCGCGCGGCCCGACCCTACAAGCAACAGTACTTCGAGATGGTGCGAAAGATACTGGTGGACGAGGGCTGGGTGAGGGAGATTCAGTTCGTGAACGACACGGTTTTTACCATTGGTTCCATCGAGACGGAAAAGTGTGACAGGACCACCTGCAACATGCTTCGGGGCCTCCTCTCCAAGATATACGAGGGCTACTTCGGGAAGGTCACACACTGCACTGAGATTGAATGCGAGAGCTGTGGAAAGACCAGATGCGTGTTCAAAATGAGTTTTGTCGATAACAGAGCGCCGAGGCCCGCCCAGGGCAACCACGCGTTCCCCCAGCCGATGAGCCTACACGGCCTAACCCGGAACGGCCAGAGCCAGACAGGGTTATATTACGGCCAGCAGCGGCGCGCGCAAGGATGAACCCGCCGGTCACCTACCCGCTTTCTCCCGGGCCTTTATTTGCAAGCCTTCCTTCTCCGAATCTCCTCGGTTAGCGCGGGCACGATCTGAAAGAGGTCGCCCACAACACCGTATTGGGCGAACTCGAATATGGGGGCTCCGGGGTCCGTGTTGACGGCGATGACCAGCTTCGAGCCCCTCATTCCCACGGTGTGCTGGATGGCCCCCGAAACACCACACGCGATGTATAACTTCGGAGAAACGGTGATACCGCTCTGGCCCACCTGGACAGATTTCGGCTTCTTCCCCAGATCAATCGCCACCCGGGAGGCCCCCACAACGCCGCCGAGCTCGTCGGCGAGAGCCTGGAGAAGCTCGAAACCATTCGCGTCGCAGGCGCCCCGCCCGCCCGTCACAACGACGTCGGCCTCGTCTATTTTCTTCCCTCCCGCAGCGCAGGTCCTGACCTGCTCGCGCAGGTGGACGCGTGCGCTCTTCGGGTCGAGCTTGACAGGGACCTCCACGACTTCAGCTCTCCGCCCCCTCTGAGGTTCTGGCTTTGGCATCACGTTGGGCCTGACCGTAGCCATCTGAGGTCGCGTGTAGGGGCAGAGAATATCGGCCATAATATTTCCGCCGAACGCGGGCCTGGTCTGGAGCAGCATCCCGTCCTTTATAGAAAGACCGGTGCAGTCGGCGGTGAGGCCCAGCCCGAGCGTTGCGGCCACTCTTGGGGCTAGGTCCCTCCCCATCCTGGTCGCCGGGAAAAGAACAATATTGGGCTTATGCTTGGCGATGAGACCTGAAATAACTGGCGAATAAGCGTCTGTGGTGTAGCGGGCGAGAGCCTCGCTCTCGGCCAAATAGACCACATCTGCGCCATACTCCGCGAGCGAATCGGTGTACTGCCTGACGCCGTGGCCTAGCAGAAGGGCGCAGACCTTTTGGCCTAGCTCGGCGGCTAGCTCCCGAGCTTTCCCCAATAGCTCGAAGCTCACGCCCTTCATGCAGCCCTCTCCAACCTCGGTCACGACCCAGACGTCCCTATAGAGCGAGAGGTCCACCTTGACCTCACGCCTCTCTATCGTTATCGCCTGGACCGGGCAGATCTGCACACATGCTGAGCAGAGGGTGCAGAGCTCGCCTATCCTCGCCTTCTTTTCCACAATCGTGATCGCTCCGAAGGGGCAGCTCTTCGAGCACAGCCCGCAGCCTGTGCACTTCTCAAAATTGACCTGAATCGGTTCCGTCACCAGCCTCACCTCCCTAAATAAAGCCCTCTTTTGCCAGAACGTCCGCGAGCTTCCTAGCGATCTCGGTCGGAGTTCCCTCGAGCATCACCGCCTTTTCCCTCTTCGGAGGTGTGTAGACTCTTGTGACGGTGGTGAAAGAACCCTTCAGCCCCAATTTCTCGGGGTCGCCTCCAACGTCACAGATTCCCCATGTGTCTAGCGGCTTCTTCTGGGCCCTGCTTATTTTTGAAAATGGCGGGTTGGTCGGGACGAAGTCGGAGGGGGTCATCAGGGTTAGGAGCGCGGGCATCCTTGCCTCAACAACCTCGTAGCCCTCGTCGAGCTGCCTGCGCGCCACGACTTTTCTCCCCTCAATTTCAACTTTGTCTACATAAGTGATCTGGGGGAGGCTAAGAAGCTGGGCGAGCTCGGGTCCCACCTGCGCCGTGTCACCGTCAATTGCCTGCATTCCGCACAAAACGAGGTCAAACTCACCCAACTTTTTGATGGCAAGCGAGAGCGAGAGGGCAGTGGCCCATGTGTCCGCGCCGGCGAAACCCCTGTCGCACAGCAGAACTCCCCGGTCGGCGCCCAGCGCCATCGAGTGGACGAGCACCGACCTTGCCTGTGGGGGTCCCATGGAAATTGCTATAACCTCCCCTCCCCCGGCGGCGTCCCTTAGCCTCACGGCCTCCTCGACCGCGAATTGATCGAAGGGGTTGATGATGCTCGGCACACCCTCTCTGATGAGGGTGCCGGTCTTCGGGTCAATCTTCACCTCGGTAGTATCGGGCACCTGCTTGACGCAGACCGCTATCCTCAACGGACATCCCCCTTTCGATGGCCGGAATGAATTTCTTATATAATAGGATAACGAAAAAGCCCACGGGGTTTTCTGGTCCCACAGGCCAGGACACCCCTCTCCTATCCAATCCCTCTGTTTCGTGTCACGTGGCGAGGCCTGCGGGAATGAGGTGCGGATGATGGATGCGAGGAGCCGGGAGCTGTCTCACTTGTACGCTATGAACTCCCTCCCCAGCAGCTCGCGGGCGATTATGAGGTGCATTATCTCGGTTGAGCCCTCTGCAAGTGTGAATGAGCGAATCGCCCTGAAGGCCTTGACCTCCGGGCACTCCCAGGTATAGCCAAACGCCCCCTGCCACTGCATCGAGTGGTTGATGGCCTCAAAGGCCCAGGTCGGCGCCATCATCTTCGCCATCGCTATCCACTTGCTGACCTCGAATCTGTTGGCCTTGCCCTCTCTCGCCTCCTTCGTGTATAGCCAGAGCGCTTTGTATGCCCAGTCGCGGACAAACTGAATCTTTGTGTAGTCCTCCGCGAGCTGGAACTGGAGGGCCTCATACTTTCCTATTGGCCTTCCGAAGGCCTTCCTCTGCTTGAGGTAGTTCATCCCGTTCTCAAGGGCCTTCATCGCCGCGCCGCAACAAACGAGTGATATAATTCCTCGCGCGAGCTCGTAACCTTCGTGGACGATGTAGAATCCCCTGTTCTCCTCGCCTATGATGTATTTAGAGGGGACTATCACATTTTTCATATTGAATCCGCCCGTGGACATGCCTTCTCTGCCGAGCTCCCTGTCCACAGTGATCGTGATACCGGGGTTGTCCTTTAAGGGCAGGAAGAAAAGGGTCATTCCCTTGGTCCCCGCGGCGAGGTCCTGGCGGGCGAGGGTCACGTGGCCTCCGCCCATCTTGCTCGCCTCGCGCACCCCACTAATGTAGAGCTTATCGCCGTTAACTATGAAATGGTCCCCTTCTTTCTTGATCGTCGTTCTCATATTTGCAAGGTCTGATCCAATATCGGGCTCTGTCGTGGCGATCCCGCAGTATTTTTTTCCCTTGCACACATCAGGAAGAATCTCCTTCTTCCCCTCCTCCTTCCCATACCTGCAGAAAACATGACTCCAGGATGCGTCGACGAGATAGAAAACCGCCGTGGAGGCGGTCGGATCAACGCGCCCGAGTTCTTCGCCGATCAGGCCCGCCATTATCATGTCCATGCCAGGGCCCCCGTACTCCTCCGTGACGCAGGGTCCGAGGAGCTCGAACTCCGCCAGGGCCTTCACAATCTCCGGCGGAATCTCCTGCTTCTCCTCCATCACCGGAAGGTACGGCACGACTTTCTTCTGCAGATACTCCCTTAGGCTCTGCCTGAACATTTCCTGCTCTTCCGTAAATGTGTAGTCCAGCATTCTCCGTCCCCCATGGAACCTCGCTACTACCCTAGTAGCTGTCCCCGTATAGTTTGATGATATTAAAGGATTGTCCTGCATACGTGGCTCTGGAGGCGCGGGACGCATCGGGACGTGTCCCAGAGGCCAAAGATTAAATTGGTAATAGAGCATTTATCCATCCAATATGATGGCTGATTCAAAGCAAGCCTATGAAATTGCGTCCTATGGATGGATAACGCAGCTCGTGGCGGTGCTGGTCTGGATTCTACTCGGGATATGGCAGATTTCGGAGTACTTCCGTTTCGAAGACTATTTCTACCATCCCGAGAAGGCGCCGCCCGGCGTGACCAACCCCTCGGAGCAGATGTATCTCGCGGCCACCCTCGCTGGGCTTTTCATCGTTTTTGCGATCGTGGCGCTTGTACTCGCTCTCCTAATTCGTTGGCGGGTTCTTGAGAATCTGTTGAAGATGGAATATGAGCTCGCAGCTCGACATATCCTGCTTTTCGGGGGGCTCGGTGTGGTATTCGGGTTCGGCCTAGGAGGTGCCCTGCTACTGCTGAGCTTGGTCAGGCTTAAGGATGCCATGCGCGTCTCCGCATCTCTCCAAGAACCCGAGGTCCCCCTGGCCGAAGCCACGCCCCTCTGCCCGACGTGTGGAAGCCCCGCCAGGTTCATCCACGGGGCGCAGAGGTGGCGGTGCGACCAGTGCGCCAGATACCTCTGACCTGTGCAGCCCACGACCCCGAGCTTCAGGATAAGAATTGGGGAAAATATAATTATGCGAAACCTTATCCAGACGCGGTGAGCGGGGGGAGAAAGGATGAGTTTCTCCAAACCTGAGGAGGGTGAAGCAAAAAGTCACGAGGCTCGAGTGGCGCAGGAAGCAGAGGGAGGTCCTCATTCTGGCCAGGGAGGGAATTCCTCCGAACCAGTCGGGAGCCCCGCGCATCAGCCCGCGAGTGAAAGTCCGCAACTAGAGAGCTCCCCCGCACCTACGCCCCCACCCCCCCCACCTAAACAGCAGCCCACATCCCAAGAAACACCCTCTCCACCTACTTCGCAGCCACGGGCCCCCCCACCCGCCGGCCGGCCCCCGGCCCCCCCGCCCGTCGCCAGAGCGCCCTCTGGGCCTCCGGGCGTCGTGCCGGTGCCCAGACCCAGGGTTCCACAACCACCATCTGTCGTCGCCAAGCTCGACGCCCTCCCCAAGCAGGCCGAGAAAAACGCCAATGTCGCTATTATCTGGTTCATCGTCTCCGCTGCGATATTCTTTGCCATCGGGAGTTATCTGTTGATGATTCTCCAAGACGCCTTGAGTTCCAACAAGCCCGTGGACGAGTCGGCAATGTGGGGTTTCATCTCGACACTGTATGTTTTCGGCACGCTCGCGGTGATTCTGGCGCTGGTTGTTCTCTGGAAGGTCCGGGGCGCTATGAAGGCCGACAAATGGGACACCGCCGTGGACAGCTCTGTTCTGATTGGGATACCGGGGTTCATATTCGGCCTAGGCATCTCCGGGGTTCTGCTCTTCCAGATAAGCAAAAAAATGCGCACCCATCCCTTCTACCTCCGTACCCTTCCACCGCCTGTGCCGGTGTGCGAGAGATGCAGGCAGAAGGTCGAGTGGAACGCCCAGTATAAGAAGTACTACTGCGCAAATTGTAGAATATATCTCTGAGGGCTGAGGGGACCGCGTCAGCGCCCTCCCAAGCCCCCCCCTTCTTTTCTGTACCGCTCGGGAAGCTCCTCCAGCTTCAGAAAGCTCAGGAGAAAGAAAAGGCCTCCAAGCACGAAACCGAAGAGGAGGCCTGCGAAGATGGCTGGTAGCAGTCTCCTCCGGAGCGCTGGGAAATCTCCTTCCGTATGAGCGACAATTAGCTTACTCCGGCCAAGAGAGAAGCAGAACAGGGACCCGGTCGATAGGATGAGAAGCACCACACCCCCGACCGCTGCTTCTATGGCTTTTCCGACTCGCCAGAAAAGAAAAGCGCTTCCGAGAGCTGAGGCGAAGCTGATAAGAGCGGCGAGAAAGTAGACGCCGGCCGCTATAAGAAATAGGAGAATGCCTAATCTGATAAAGAAACCCACGTCCTCAACCACACCCCTGAGCTCCGGGGGAAGCTCCCGGGTGGAGGGCGTGGAGGGCGACTGGTCCTGACATGAGCCAGCTGGACCTGTGGGCCCAAAACTCTGCTCCCCGCTATCAGGAGTCATTTCCATCCCACCTTTGATGTTCCTCTCCTCACTTCCAGAATTCACTCCACCGTCACGCTCTTGGCCAGATTGCGGGGTTTGTCTATTTCGCAACCGCGGGCCAGGGCGACATAGTAGGCTAGGAGCTGGAGGGTCACGATGACAGGGACTGGAGAGAGTATGGGCAAAACCTCTGGAATGAACAGCGTCAGGTCCGCGGCCTTCTTGAGCTCCCTGTCGTTCTCGAATCCTATAGCCACAACAGGAGCGTTACGGGCGCTGACCTCACCGATGTTTGAAAGGAGCTTCTCGTATGTGTGGTCGCGGACGGCGATGGCCACCACCGGTGTGTCCTTTGTGAGAAGGGCGTTGGGCCCGTGCTTGAGCTCTCCGGCGGCAAAGCCCTCCGCATGCAGATAGGATATCTCCTTGAGCTTCAGCGCGCCCTCGAGAGCGATGGGATAGTTGATATTACGGCCTATGAAAAAGACGTCCTTTGCATTAGACATCCATTCGGCGGTCAGCTTGATCGCCCCGCTGTTGTTCAGCACCGCCTGTACATCTCTCGGGAGGCGCCGGAGGCCCTCGATGAGTTCCGATATTCTGTTCGGAAGCAAAGTGCCCTTGTGCTTCCCCATCGCGGCACCTAGAAGTACCAGGGCGACGAGCTGGGTGACAAAGGTTTTTGTCGCCGCAACTCCTATCTCAGGCCCCGCACGGGTGAAGAAAGTTGTGTCAACCTCCCGGGTTATGCTGCTCCCGACGACGTTGGTTATGGCTAGGGTTCTGCATCCACGTCTTCGTGCCTCTCTGGCCGCCTGAAGAGTGTCGGCGCTCTCGCCGCTCTGGGATATTAGAATCATCAGGGGAAGCTGGCGGGAGGGGGACGAATACCGGTATTCCGAGGCGGGCTCGACCATCACTGGGACCCCAGTGAGCTCCTCGAGAATGTACTTCCCCGCAAGGCCAGCGTGATAGGAGGTCCCACAGGCCACGATTTTTATCGAGTCGAACTCTTCTTTCTCAATGCCTCCAATATCGAGGTTGAGGTCCGGAATTCTTCCGATGAGTGACTCCAAAATCGCTCTGGGCTGCTCATGAATCTCCTTCAGCATGAAATGGGGGTATCCCCCCTTCTCAGTATCCTCGGGCGTCCAATCCACTGCTGTGGGATTCCTCTCCACTCTCTCACCGGTGAATCTCTCGATGCTCACCCCTTCCCGCGTCAGGACCGCCAGCTCCTTGTTCTCGAGATATACCACGCGTCGGGTATACTTGAGAATGGCGGGGAGGTCGGAGGCAACAAAGTTCTCCCCTTGCCCGAGACCCACGACCAGTGGGCTCTCGTCCCTTGCCGCGACAACCTTGTCGGGCTCGGACCTATGAATCACCACTATCGCGAGAGACCCGCTGACCTTCTTGAGCGATTCGGCCACAGCGGCCTTCAGATCCCCCTTGTAATTCCTCTCGATGAGGTGAACTAGGGTCTCTGTGTCCGTGTCGGAGGAGAATTTGTGGCCCTCCCTCTCCAGCGCTTCCCTGAGCTCCCTGTGGTTCTCTATTATCCCATTGTGGGCGAGGGCGAGCTCCCCTCTACAGTCGACGAAAGGGTGGGCGTTGCGGTCCTCAGGCCGGCCGTGGGTCGCCCACCTAGTGTGTGCGATTCCAACATTACCCACCACGTTCGGCAGCCTCTTCTCCAGTTCGCCTATGCGTCCCGCAACCTTGGAGCTGAAGAGCTCCCTCTTGATATCGATTACAGATACCCCTGCAGAATCGTACCCCCGGTACTCAAGCCTCTTGAGGGAGTCGAGCAGCACCGGGAGTGCTTCCCGCCAGCCTATATATCCCACTACCCCACACATGGCTAGACCACGCTCGTGTTGTCCGGGACAGCCTTTGAAATGTTCTTGAGGGAACCGATTCTGCAGTTGGTTCCAATCAGAACCCCCGGCTCCACATTCACACAGTTCCCCACAATGGTGTCCTCGCCCATGATCACACCAAGACAGGGGACGGTGTGAAGCTCCCGCTCAAGAAAAACCTGGGCTTTTTCAGCAGCCGCCACGAAGTGGGCGCCTAGCCTAGAGCCGTCGCCGACGACGGAGTGCGATATTAAGCTGCTCGGGCCGATGCTGACATCGCTCATCAGAATTGAGTTGCGAACCTCCGTCCCGGACTGAATCGTCACATTATCGCCAATGGCGGTCGCCGGGAGGATACACACGTTCGGGCCGATGTCGCATCCCCTGCCGATTCTCACCGGCCCCTCAATATAAGTGCCCGACCGAATCAATGAGCCCTCCCCGACCTCGACACGGCCCTTGATGTGGACCCCAGGCTCCACCGTGCCAGAGAGGGCTTCAGTGGCCTCCTTGAGCACCTGTGCGTTTACGTCGAGGAGATCCCATGGGAAGACTACGTCGTGCCATTTTGCTGATGTCTTCACAGCCTCGACCCGTTCCCCTCTGTCTATGAGCGATTGAAGGACGGCCGTGAGGTCGTGTATCTCCTTTGCAGCGCAGCTCCGAATGGAGCTGAATACATCGTCCGAGAGTCTACATATGCCCGTGCTTATCAGATTGCCTATGGGGGTCTCTGGCTTCTCCACGATGCGTGTGACCTCCCTGCCACGGAGCAGGACCACACCGTATCTGGACGGCTGCTGTGATTCCGTTACCACGATTGCGTATGGCGCTTCATGCTGCTCGAGGGAAAGGAGCTCCCTAATGAGCGAGGGGTCCATTATGTTGTCACCCGGAAGCACGAGAAAGCTCTCGCCCGTGGCGCCCTCGGCGAGCGAGAGAGCGTGAGCGGTGCCGAGCTGCTTCTCCTGCACCCTGTACTCTATGTTCACGCCGAATCTGGAGCCCTCCTCAAAATAGGTCATTATGCGCTCGCGCCTGTAGCCGACGACCATCACTATCTCGCGAACCCTGCACCCGGCGAGCGCCCTGACCACATACTCGAGAATGGGTCTGTTTGCGACTTTTATCATTACTTTTGGCTTGTACAGCGTGAGAGGCCTCAGCCTCAGCCCCTCGCCGGCCGCAAGGACCACAGCCTTCAATGGGCTCACCAAGCGAAAAAGGACATCTCCGGATATAAGGGTTTAGGGGAGGCCGCGCCCGTGAATCAGCCTCTCGGCATAGTGAACCACCACACACCCGGCGGCGCACTTCATGCAGTGCGTGCATCTGCGTAGGTCCACAACCGGGAAATCGCCCACCCTGATTGCTTTCCTGGGGCAGCCCCTCTCGCACACTCCGCAGGCGGAACAGCGGGAGGACCTCAGGAGCGCGCCAACGACGTGGCGCAGGAACTTGCGGGCTTTAGTAGGGTCAGGTGCGTTAACAGAGAGGTGCCCACTCTCGAAAAACCTCGCAGACGCGACACCCCGCCTCACCATTGCCACCCCCAGCTCCCCGGACCATCTGACTTCTCCGACCGTATTCAGGAGGTTCGCAATCCTGTCCATCGGCGTTGGAGCCGGCATCTTTATCACTGCCTCGAGTGAGTGGCCGCCGCTAGCGCATGGTTGCGGCCCCTCAGACACCTCAAGCGAGGCTTCGCCCCCCGCCATGCCGGGAAGTGTCCACCCCTTGGCCCGAGCCAGCTCCAATATTTTCGGGGGCGGAACCCGCCAGCGCCACGCACCCGCCCGCACAGCCCTTGCGTCCCAGCCCCTTCTCTTACTTTCGACTTCCAGAGCGGCGCTCCAGCGCGCGTGGAGTTCTGGATGGAGCCGCCTCAGCACTTCTAGCTCTGCCTCTAGGCTCGAGGGGCACATCCAGCACCCGACCCTCTCCAAATCCTCGTCGTAGAGCGGGTTGTGCGGAAGCCCTTTCCATGTGTTATAGAGCCAGACATCAAGCGACCTCCAATCTCGTATTGGCTCCAGATTGACCTGCCTCGGCACAAAGGGGCTCTCCTCCACGAGGCCTATTCTCTGGCGTGCGAAGGATTCCCTCCTCCTCCTTCCCTCGACAGTTAGAACGCCCGCGGGAAAGTATTCGGATAGGAGGGCGCTCATCGGCGCAAGCTTACACACCTTGCAGCACCAGCGGAAATCCTTTGCAGGAATTCCGAATCGGGGCAGGTTCTCCCAGAAGGCATCGCCTGCGTCTTTCTCGAGAAGAGGAAGGCCGAGCTTCCGGGCGATTCCGCGCACATACTCTACTGTCTCGGGAAACTCGATGCCGGTGTTAGAGAAAATAATCACGGGGCGGCGCCCCATTGAGCCGCCCTCCACTCTGGCGGTCTTATTTTCCCCACCACCGATTCCATCGCTCGGCGTGTGGCTCTCTCTCCGATTATCCACTCCGGTGGAGTCTTCTCTATCGTCAAAAGATTTTAGGGCGGTCACGGCCAGTACCAGTGCGGCCAGGCTGTCCTTTCCTCCGGAGAAGGAGACCGCGAGTGGCAACCCTCGTCTCTCTGAAACTGCCGACCGAATCTCACGGACCGCCGCCGCCTCCAGCTTCCGGAGCTCGCTTAGATTGGCCCTGACAGCTTCTTCGATTGTGGCAGCTCTTCCACTGAAGCTCGGTCCCGGGGCGCAAGCGTCCCGTATCCTCACTCCGCCCCTGTCCGGCCGAAGCTCTCCCACAGCGGCGAGGGCGCGTCCCGCGATCAAGACTTCGCCGGTCCCTTCCCATAGGTAGCTCTGTCGACCCGGCAGTGGTTCCGGAGACCCTCCTCCATCGCCGCTTTGGGGAATTCCTTTCAATTCCCCCCCGCAAGGCCCACTGAATTCAGAGAACGGGAGTACTTTGCCCTTTATGTGGCTCCGGGCGTGCCTCTCGGCAATCACGAGATGGGCCGCTCCTGCCTTTATCAGCATGGATGCGCCGGCTGCGGTGAGACGCAGCCCATGTTGTCGTGAGACTGGGTCGAAGGCCAGCGTCCCGATAATATAACCATTAAATATCAGCTGATCCCTCCTGTCCAGTCCCGACAGCTTGTTAAACAGTAGAATTCCAGGAGGCAGCCCTATGCCGAAATCGCGGCGCAGGAGCCTGTCCACAAGAGCCCTTCCCTCCCGCATCGCGGGTCTGATGTCTCCGGGGGGTGATAGCGGGATGAAGCACCCCGGCATTCCACAGATTCCGCAGCGCCTGCCCAGCAGGGGAAGAACGCAGCGACGGCACCAGAAGATGCCTTGAGATGGCATCCGCTCATGCCAGGCTTTTAACCGTCTCTTTCCCTCCATACCTCGCCTCCTGGCACTATCCCACCGTCTCGGTGGCCACCGGCGCCCGCCATTGTATCCTCGCCATCGTATCCATTATTTCCCCTCGCACCGCTCCCTAATCCCCCCTGGGCTCGTGTCCATAGACCCTCAATCTGGGAGTAAATATAAAGAGATATATCCCCGGACATCCACCCCCACCCCACCACCTCGGCAAACTCATTAATACCGGAAGGCTATTCAGCGTCCAATGCCGGTGGTGTCGTTCAGTTACTCCGATTTCGTTCGTCTGCTGGGCAGGGACGTCGGTCTGGAGACGCTTTTAGAGACCGCCCCCATGCTCGGATGCAGTCTCGAGCGTGTCGATGGAGACGAAGTCTCTCTCGAGTTCTTCCCCAATAGGCCGGATCTGTACAGCGTCGAAGGGCTGGCGAGGGCGATGAGGGCCTTCATGGGACTCAATCCAGGAATGCCCAGGTACGAGCTGAATGACTCCAACATTGAAATGACAGTTGAGGAGAGTGTGCAGGACATCAGGCCCTTCGTGGTATGCGGAGTTGCGAGGGACCTCGAGCTCTCGAGCACCATTATTCGTTCCCTGATGGACCTTCAGGAGAAGCTCCACACGACCATCGGAAGACGGAGGAGCAAAGTATCAATAGGCCTCCACGACCTCGACAATGTCAAACCCCCTTTCGTATACAGGGCCGTTGAACCTCGTAGCGTTCGCTTTGTACCTCTGGGCCACAGCGAGGAGATGGACCTTGAGGAAATTATTGAGAGGCACGAGAAGGGTATCGAGTACGGACGTCTCGTTCGTGGCAAGCCCCGCTATCCCCTGATTGTGGACAGGGAGGGGAGCGTGCTCTCATTTCCCCCAATAATAAACGGTACCCTGACCCAGCTCACAGAGGACACCCGGAGCGTCTTCATCGATGTCACAGGGACCGACTATAGCGGAATCTCATGGGCCCTGACAATCATAGCCTCGGCTCTGGCCGAGAGGGGAGGAAGGCTGGAGACTGTGGTGATGCGCTACCCTGACAAGGCGCCCTTCCGCACCCCTAGCCTCGTGTCGAGGAAGAGGTCGCTCAACCCTTCCTACGCTAACGCGCTACTCGGCACGGAGCTCTCCATCGGAGAAATGGTGGAGAGCCTACGTAAAATGATGCATGACGCCTCCCCATCCGGCGACAGAATCGATGTCGGAACGCCCGCATTCAGGGGAGACATTCTGCACGAGATTGACCTCGTCGAGGATGTCGCCATTGGCTACTCCTATTCTAAGTTCAAGGGCGAGCTCCCGTATGCAATGACATTTGGCCGGGAGCTGAAGTCGGAGCTCAGGGTCGAGAGGGCCCGCCAGACTATGATTGGTTTGGGCTTCATCGAAGTCATGACCTTCACCCTCACCTCCCCTTCAAAGCAGCTCAACCGGGCTTTGGGGCAGGAGATGACCGAGCTTCTCAACCCCGTCACGGAGGAGCAAACGATTCTCAGGACAGAGCTTGTCCCGTCGCTCCTCGAGGTTCTGAGAATAAACAGGCACCATGACCTCCCCCAGAGGGTATTCGAGGTTGGTGAGATCGTGCTCAGCCATCGCAACAGGAAGCGCCTCGCAGCGGTCCTGACCCACCCTAGGGCAAGCTTCACGGAAGCGAAGAGTATAGCTCTGGCTGTGTTGAGGGAGTTCGGCCTCTGGGAGCGGTACAGGCTCCAGCCTGCGGAAAGACCCGGATTCATAAAAGGACGGTGCGCCACGCTCCATCTCGAAGAGAGCGGAACCGAAATCGGGTGGTTCGGAGAGCTCCACCCTGAGGTGATAACAGCATTCGAGCTCTCTAGCCCTGTCGTCGCCATGGAGCTCGAACTAGGCGGGTGGTAGGAGCTCTATCCTCCCTTCAGGACCCTCCTGACCACCCTTTTCTTCATGACAGGCCCCCTTGCGAAAGGTGTGTCGGGGGTGTGGGTCTGGACGGTGGGCGGTGCTCGCGCCTCGTCAAGCGGCCTGTTCGGGCCCCTTCCATCCGGATGACCCGGTCCCTGAGCGAGCTCCACCTCTCCGGGAGCTATTTCTCCCGCAGTCCTTCCAATCCTCTTAATCACGAGTCTGGGCACGGGCTGTATATCGAGCACCGTGCCGCATATCTTACAGACGGTGGCCTCGGCGGCGACCCTGCTCCCGCAGATGGCACATCTGAACATTTCCTCGTCCTTGACCGTTTGGACTGGGGCGTCCGGGCTTACGGACAAGTCAGCACGAAATCCAGCAGTGTTCTCGCCTGTGCGTGCCCGGAGCCCCTCGCAGCCCTTCCCCTCGCCCCCCTCCCGTCCCGCTCCGGCGGCGCCCTTTCCACCCCATCCATCCGCCACCAAACCCTCGTCGCTCCCCCCACCCTCAGCGCCTTCTTGCCTCCCCTCCGCCTCAATTATCTGAATCAGTTCCCTAATCTCGGAAAAAATGCTCTCGACCTCGACAGCGTCCCTTTCCCTGACCAGAGAACGGCCGCAGCCGGGGCATGTCTTACTGCTGAGCGGGCTCAGCCGCCCGCACGATGGGCACCTGAGCTCCCTATGAATCCGCAACTCGCAACCCGGGCTTCTATCAGGTCCATGAGTTTATAACAATTGTGGAGCGGGGTTGGAAAGGTTTTATACTGGCTAATCGTTTACTCTTTCGTCGACATGAGGGCTCGAGCGCTTCTGGCGCTGGTGGTTCTGCTGATGAGTTGGGGGGCTCAGCCTGGGGCGAGCGTGTCTCAACGGGCCCCACCCCTCACGCCAACAGGGCTCTTCCTTGAGGCCAATGCCTCCAGCCCGCACAATCTGACGCCCCTTGTCCCGGTTAGTGAAGGTTATGTTGATATTTATAAAAGTGAGGCCGCTGAGTTCGTGGCTCGGGAATTCTACGGGCTCCTGGTCCAATCGGAGGGCTTCGGTCTCGACCTCGTCTTCATATCCCTGAACATCAGTGGCGTCACCGTCGCCTTTGAGCTTTTCCTCGACTTGACTGGGGACGGGACCGACGATGCCATGGTCCATTTCGAGAACTACACCAGCGAGCAGCCCATCGTGCCGGAGAGAGTCCAGAGGGGAGCTCAGGAGTTGCCGGGGGATCTCTCCGACATTAAGGGTGGTTCCATCAGGCTTCGCATCATCAGAACGGATGAGCTCGACGGCTGGCTCAGGGTGTGTTGCGGAAGGATGACAAACTCTAGCACCCTCTGGGTCCCCTACTCACGCCCACTGGTGGCGGACGCAGGGCAGAACCTGCTCGTGAGCGTCAACAGGACCACCATCCTGAATGGCTCGGCATCGCTATCCATCGCGCCGGAGGAGACCACTTATGAGTGGGAGCTGGAGGCCCCAGACGGATGCATGACAAAATTGTCCGGAAGGGTTGTTGAAGCGCTTTTCAATTGCCCCGGAATCCATAATGTGACGCTGCGCATTCGCTGGAAATACTTTGAGGACAGTGATAGAATTCTCGTCACCGTACTTCCCAACCAGCCACCGAGCGGAATCATTTACCATCCCTTGATAGTAAACATCCAAACTCCCGTGAACTTCACATGCGAGTGCTCAGACCCGGACGGAGAGATAGTATTGTACCTCTGGGACTTCGGTGATGGCAACCGGGCCGAGGGTGTGAACGTGACTCACAGCTACTCCTCCCACGGATACTATTATATTATTCTGAATATCACTGATGACAACGGGGCCACGACCACCATAAAATCGCTGCTGAAGGTCAACCATCCCCCGGTGATATCAGGGATTATAATTGAGGTCAGGGGTCGCGAGGTGAGCTTCAGGGCCTGTGCCACCGACCCCGATGACAATTTGCTCACATACAACTGGGACTTTGGAGATGGAGCCACGGCCGAGGGCTTCGAGCTGACCCACAGGTACCGCGCGCCCGGGGAATACACCGTGACCTGCACTGTCACTGACTGGGAGGATGCGAGCGCTACATACCAAAAAGCGGTTATTATTCTCAACTCTCCCCCTGCAAAAGGAGCGGGGATAATCTCCCCCCGGCAAGCCTATGTGGGGGAGGCGATCCACTTCGATGTGGACGCGACTGATCCCGACGGCGATAGACTTTCTTACCGCTGGGACTTTGGCGACGGAGCCTTCAGCAGTGAAAAGAGCCCTTATCACATCTACAGATCCGCCGGTAATTACCGTGTTACTGTCGCCGTATCCGACAGCTACTCCAACCTGACCCTCATAAGAGAAATAGACATCATCGAGAAGGAGCAGTTCGACGCCGGCCTGATATCTAATATAATTAACATAATATGCCTTTTACTTATTATAATCGCCCTAATAGTGTTCGCTGCGAGAGCGATAGCGAGAAGGACCGCTCCCCAGCCCGGCACACCGGCACCGCCCTATAGTGGAGCACCCGCGCCCGGGCCCGCGCCGTATCAGCTGACTTACTCCCCTCCCCCACAACCTAAGCCCCGAGCGGCAATCACCGCATGCACCCGCTGCGGCTCGACGAATCTGATTGGATTTCCAGACGGTCATGTGAAGTGCGCTGACTGCAAAAAAATCATGTTCAATGGCTGATGGAACGAAGAATACGCCAATAGGGTGAAGCCCATGGATGTTCTAGAAGCGATGAAGAAGAGACGCCCGGTTAAGAGATTCAGGAGGGCGCCGATTCCTGATGAGAAGCTGACCCAGGTGCTTAACGCGATGAGGCTGGCCCCAAGCGCCGCCAACACCCAGCCCTGGAAGTTCATTGTGGTTAGGGACGAGGCGGTTAAGCAAAAACTCGCCGCTGTGTGCGGTGGCCAGAAGTTCATTACCGAAGCCCCCGTGCTCGTCGTGGGCTGCGCCAATATCGCCGAGGCCTACCCCTACCTCGGCATGTTCATGAGCTCCTATCCAATGGACCTCGCCATGGCCCTCAATTGCGGCGAGCTGACTGCAATTTCGGAGGGGCTTGGCACGCACTGGGTGTATCAATTCCACAGCGAGAAGGTGCAGGAGGTTCTCGGAATTCCTCCCGACATCAAGGTCTGCTTCCTCTTGGCGGTCGGAACACCCGAGGAGTTTGAAGAGCCGGATGGAAGGAAGAATCTCTCCGAGATTGTTTGCTACGAGAAATATGAGTAGGGGCGAGGCGCGGTGCGGACGAAGGATTCTCGGAGGGTTGCGAGGTTGGCATGAGCACCCAGACGGAGAAACGGCAGACGGAATGGCGCCGGCTCCTGCCCTTTTTCCTCCTCGCTCTTGCCCTAGTTACTGCCCTCGCCTCTCTCGGGACCCCATGGTTCTCGTCGGGCACGGTGGCACCGAGGACCACGGTGGAGAGGTCCTGGACCCTCTGGGGGCTCAGTACTAGGCTCGAGAGCTGGACCGGCGATGGTATATCCACCGTCTCGACCTTCACGGGATGGGAAAGTGTGAGCCGGGCCGAGAACGCGAGGGTTGTTTTCCAGATGGCTCTCGCTTTCTCGCTCTCTGGCATTGTTCTAAGCTTCCTCTTCGGCGCCGGCGCAGGATATCTATGCGGCCCGGGTAGGCGATGGGCCCCCCTCGCGCTCGGCTCAATCGCCTGCCTCCTCCTTTTCCTGGCCCCAGTTGTCTTTGCTGCCCTCCTCCCCGGCGCCTTCAAAGCCGACTCAACACCGCCCTCCGGAATGCAGCTTTCCTTCTGGGGCTCGTCGGCCGAAAGAGGCGAGAGGTCGAGCTGGGGACCGGGCGCGGGGTGGGTCTTGGCCCTCGTGGCTTTTTTTCTTCTATTCTCCTCATTCCTTAGCTGGGCCGCCCACGAACTCGGCTGGAGTTTTGCGGCGGTAAGAGCGGCTCTTCGGTCCCGCGCCCCAGCTGCGAATTTTGCCCCTCCTCCATCCAGTGCCGCACCCGGCCCCTCACCCCCGCCTCAAGCCCCTACCCCCCAGCCAGCCGTGTCTCCTCAGCTCCCAGCCCCTGTCCTGAGCTGGGAGCCCGAGAGCACCGTACGGTCGCCGGAGGAGGGCTCGGGCGAGCGCGCAAGCGAAGCAGCTCACGCCGGACAAGTCCCCGACTCAGCAGGCAATGTCGATGGCCCAGACACCGGACGAAGCTAGAGCTAGGAAGGCCGCCGGGTTGCGCAGCGGAAGGCTCCCAGCCGCAGCGCCTCTTCCAGCCACGAAGCACGATTAGTTATGTCCACATCACATTACTCGTCTGAAGAGGTTTAAAAATGAAACGGGCTTTAATAGGATACGCTCTGCCCCCGCCCAGCCCCACCTCGGACCTCCGCAGTAGATGTATCAGCAGCCCTTTGCTCAGGCCCCGCCCTACCAGCCCCCTGGTCAGCCCCTGAGAATTCCGAATACGCCCTCTATTTCGATGATAACGGCGATTGTGGCCATCGTTTTAATCGCTGTCTCAAGGGTCCTTTCATGGTACCTGATGGTAGAGGAATCGAGCAGCGGAGAGGGGAAATCCTTTGGGACCTCCTGAATGGAATGGAGCGAGGACTTTTCTGGCATCGAGATGAAGTAGACAATGAGCTATGGCCGCGGCACCAACACAGACGGGCAACAGGAGTCCCGGAGCTGGCTCGCTCCGAACACCCACAAGGTGAAGGACCTCTACGGGACCACCGGTGCGCTGCTCTGGCTAGCGCTCATTATAAACATACTCGTGGTTTTGGGTGCGATAATCATTATCGTCGGTTTCACCAAATTCATCGCTCTGATATTTAGAATTCTGGCGTTCGTCTTCAGCGCGCTGTCGCCCTTTGTCTACCTCGGAATGCACCCCAGAGCCTTCAGAGACGACTGGTCAGTGGATGGGGGAGCTCCCAGTTCAACTACTCCCACCTATATTCCTCGTTCGCTGGAACTGACGCGTACAAGGAAGGAAAATCAGATGTAAAAACAAGCTGGTACCCCACCGTCGGATGGGACAGCCAACCTGCCCGCGCCGATGGACCCGCAGCCCTCCCCCCAGTAGCCATATATTTACCTTCTGCCGCCCGCCCCCTGCTATCAGCCCGCGCATCCCCCGCCTTTTTATCCGGCCCCGCCACCACAGGCCTCACCCTCCCCTCATCCTCCATAGCACCCTCCGTCCCAACCCCACAGACAGTAGCCCCATCCCAACAGGATAAAGCTTAACCCCACGCGCTCATACCAAAACCTCTATTTAATTCCTCAGAGCTATAAGTCGCACATGCGCTGCGCCCGAATTTTAGCGTTCCCGCTTGCCCTCCTGATTTCGGTAACCCCGCCCGTGCTGGGAGGGGCTGGCGATGTTGCCTCTTCCGGCATGGCACTGAATATGGAAGCGGACGGGGGAGCACAGGCGATAAGTTGCGCGAGCGTGAATTTCCTTCTCACTATTCCCCGTCAGTCAGGAGATGAGATGAACTACTCGGACGTGCTCCTCCTCATCAACAACCAGTCTTCGCTCTCGATGGAGATAGGGAGGTATTTCAAGGAAAAGAGACGAATTCCGGATACAAACGTCTGCAATATATCAATGCCGACCACAGAGACCATCTCTTTCTCGCAGTTCAGCGCGATCAGAAGCGAGGTTGAGAGGTTTATAATTGAGCGCGGCTTGAATGATTCGCTTAACTACATAGTCACCACGAAGGGCGTTCCGCATAGAGTTTCCGGAGCCGCGGAGTACTACGCCTCCTTCGATGACGAGATATCGCTGATTCTCGGACCCTACGCTGGGTACATCGGCGGTAATTACTGGTTCACCAACCCTTTCTTTGGGAGCGAGCAGCGATTCTCGCGGAAAACATTTGGTGTTTTCATCACCACGCGACTCATCGGGTATGACCTTACTGATTGCCTCAGGCTCGTTGACAACGCCCTCAACAGCACGGGCGCGAGGGGGACATTCGTGCTTGACATGAATCCAAACAAGGACGGCAGCGGCTATCAGGCCGGAAACGACTGGTGCAGGGAGGCGAACCGAACCCTGACCCGGAGGGGCTATAATGTGATTCTGGAATCCACTAGCCTCTATCTCCAGAACCTGAAGGACGTGGCAGGTTACGCGTCCTGGGGATCAAATGACGGCAACGCCCCCAACAACGCCATCACCAATTTCACGTGGGTGCCGGGAGCGGTCGGCACAACATACGTATCAACAAGCGCTCGCTCCTTTTCCTACCCCCCATCCTACGGCCAGTCCCTGATTGCGGACAATATCAGAGAGGGGATAACCGGCATCCACGGTAACGTCTACGAGCCTTACCTGACCGCCTGCGCGAGGCCCCACATACTTCTCGAGCGCTACACACGCGGCTGGAATCTTGCGGAGTCCTTCTCCGCATCCATGGCCACCTCCTCCTGGCAGAACTGCATTGTGGGCGACCCGAAGATTCGACCCTACGCCGACAACCCGGACCCATCCATCCTCCCGGAGAACCTAACAATTGAGCCCGCTCGGGTGGTCGAGGGGATGGTCGTCAACATCAGTGCGGTCGTCACCAATGAGGGTGGCTCGGACGCCCTGAACACGAGCATTTCCTTCTACCTCGGCAATCCAGCCTCAGGGGGAACCCGGCTCGGGCCCGATGTGACCGTTGAGCGCCTCGGGCCTGGCGGGAGGGCAGAGGTCAGGATGCCCTGGAACACCGCAGGCCTCGCCGGTATTAGGAAGATATACGTAAGGCTGACTCCCTCGAAGGATAGGCCCCAGCTCTGGGAGGGAAATGACGAAGCCTCCACCGAGGTCCTTGTGCTTGGGAGGCCTGAGCTTGTGCTCAGGCCCGAATCTTTGAAAGTCTCCGACCTCTCGCCTGTCGAAGGTGTGCAGGTCAGGGTCGAGGTGATGGTCGCGAACGCTGGAGAATCGGAGGCCGAGACTTTGCTCGAGCTCCTGACCGACGGGGTTTCTGACGTGTCGCGTCCATTAAAACTCGGAGAAAAGGAATTCTCAACTGAGAGCTTTCTGTGGAATAGCACCGGCCGCGCCGGTGCCAGGCGCCTGACGCTCCGGGTCGCACCCGTGGAGCTGGAGGCAAACCTGAGCAACAACGAGCTCTCCATCTGGCTATTCGTCAGGGTGTTTGGCTTCGAGCTCAGAACCAGCGCCTCCGCGCTATCCTGCGCTCCCGGCGGCTCGGCTGTCCTCAATCTGACGCTCGAGTCCTTTTCGAACACGCCCGAGACCGTCGTGTTCAGGGTCTCTGGTCTGCCGCATTTCTGGGAATGTGCCCTAGAACCAGATAGCGCCACGCTCGAGCCTGGGAGCACAATCAACTGCACCATGACCATCTCACTGCCGCCCGGCGCCCTAGTCAGTGAGAGCTGCGAGCTGGCAGTAATCGCCGAGGGTGTCACCAGCGGACTTAGGAGGGGTGTGTCGGTCTCCCTCAATGTGACCCAGATTCACTCCCTGAGAGTCGTCTGTGAATCTCCAGAAGGGGCGGCCGCTCCTGGCGAAGTGTTTTCCTTCAACTTCAAAATATATAACCTCGGCAACGGGCCCGACCGCGTGAGCGTGATGTGCGAGGCGCCCGCTGGCTGGATTACAGAACTGGAGCGTGAGACCCTCGAGCTACCTCACGCGTGCGCGACTGAGCTCCGGCTCCAGGTCGCTCCACCCCAGAGGGCGCTTGCGGGGGACGTGGGTGTCGTAGATATAATTGCGGTCGCGGGCGACGGCTCCCGTTTCTCCACCACCGTGGAGGTCGAGGTCATTCGCGTGACGGGCCTAGACGCCTCTCTTTCCGAGAAGCGAATCGCTCTCGAGCTAGGGGAGACCTCAGAAGTAACTGTTGGGATCAGCAACACCGGGAATGGGGTGGAGCGGGTGAGTCTCACAGTATCGCAGAGCGGCCTCTTGGTCGAGCTTCTCCCGCCTGAGCTCGAGCTAGAGCCCTACTCCTCAAGCCGCGCAACCCTGCGCGTCCGAGCGCCTGTGAGATTCTCCGAGACGACGACTGACCTACAGATATATATAACGAGCGGGAGCGGTATCTCACTGGTGCTCGAGCTAGTAGTCGACATACTCAGGCCTGATATCAAGGTGGTGAACGGGAGCGTCGTTGTCACGCCTCCGTCGCCGGTCGAGGGGAGCGAGGTCTGCATCAGCCTCAGGCTCGCCAATCACGGTCCCGGTCACTCGGGGCGCGTGACCCTCACGCTGATTGAGAGGGGGGCGGTTCTAACCTACACCACTGTTGAGGAGCTGAGCTCCGGCGAGGAAACTCAGGCGGTCCTGCGCTGGACGCCGCGCGCTGGCCACCACGAGCTCCAGCTCCTAGCGGAGCCCGAGAGGATGGAGCTCAACCTTCAAGACAACCGCGTCGACTTCTCTCTGACGGTGATGCAAAGACCGGTTCCCCCGCAGCCCCCCACAACAGAGTGTCCATCCTGTGGGTTGGTAATCGCCGGAGCATCGATGGCAATTATCGCCGCAGCTGCGATGGCTCTATTCATATTGAGAAGACGGAGGAGGGAGGGCGGGGGAGAGGGATGAGGTTGGCCCGGGGCCAGCGACCGAGGAGCACCGCAACCCGGGCATCAGGGTGGACGCTCTCCCCTCTCGACCAGTCAGTCGGAGAGAAACCCACTCAATGCTTAGGAGCTTCAGACATCCCGGAACGGCTCTAGTTCGCAAGCGGTACAACGGTGGCACATAGTCCGGAAGAGAGAGGGCCTGAGGGAGTGCTCTGAGAAGATTCCCTTCTGGACCGCGGCCAATCTGAGAATCCTCTGGGCAGGAACCGGCGCGGGCTTACGTCCAAGAGCATTTCTCAGGGGCCGAATGTTAAGAGGATTGATTCTTAGCGGCCTTAGATTGACTAGGGCTCCCATTCCGGCGAGCCGCTCGGCGGCTTCCGTCACCTCTTGGTCGGTCTCTCCAAGGCCGAGAATTAGATTGGAGCAAACCCTGTTTTTTCCGAATGTCGCCGTACCCACCTCCAGAGCCCTCCAGACCCCCTTCCAGTCGAGTCCGGGGCAAATCCTTTTCATCAGGCGTTCCGTTGCGCACTGGATGTTCAGCTTCAACTCGGTGGCCCCTGCCGAGTACAGCATTTCAATATCCTTTCTTGAGGTCGTATAGGGCTCGACACCTATTGGTATTTCCGGCAGGGAGGCGCGAAGGCTCCGAACGAAGCGTGCGAGTTCCAGTGAGGCCGCGGCAGGGCTCGCCGGAATTCCTGTGGTCAGCGCTATCGCATCCACGCGCTTGCGACTCACGGCATCCAAGACGATTTCGAGCCACCTATTGAGGGAGGTTCTAGGTTTCCGGGGGATATGTGGCAAGGCACAGAACGCGCATCGGTATCTGCACACATTATGGATGCTAATGAACGCCTGACGGGGCGCATGAAGACCCGGGGGTAGGACTCTAACATCGCCGGCGAGCACAGCTCCTCCCTGAATCAGCCTGAATTTTCCCGTTTTTCTTTCCAGAACCGGGGGGTCGTGGCATCCCCTTTTACTAGGTCTGAGCGAGATGTCCCCACTTGCTCCGGGAACCCTCACTGCATCCAGCCTGACCAGACTCCCTCTGACCTCCAGAAATACGGAAATCGAGCCGGCGCCCGGCCCTGCCGTCGAAAGCGACAGAGAGAAAGGAGGAAGGGCACCAGGTGGAATATAAATTCTCCCCCACGAGAGAAGGCGGGCCTTAAGGGCACCTGCTCCCAACTCACTCCACCTCATACAGAACGAAGGCGAGGCCGCTGGAGATGAATAAAAGAACAGCGGCCAGCAGTATCCACCCAAGTGGCGGAAGAGCGATGAACAGTATCAGGACGCCGGCGAGGCCGGAGGGCACGGCTCCACCAATGTAATCTTTACGCGCTATATAGTAGGCCGATGCGAGGGCCATAATCACGAGCACAATGCCGATGAGTGTCCAGAACTTCAGGTTCAGGCCCCAGAAGAGGACGAGGAGGAGAGCTCCGAGAACCGAGGTCAGCACGCCAGCAGCGCGGAGCGCTAATGATAAGCTCGACATCCAACCGCGGGATTTAGCGGTCTGTCTAATAAGGGTTGCTGTGGAGGGGAAGTTCGTTGGTTCCAGAAGAGGAGAACTCCCTGAGAATGGACCGGGACATGGAGTAAAGAGCGGCGACGCCGTAGCGGGAGCCGTTGGGGCGGAAATCGCTCAGAACCTCCCGCCGCAATTTGGGCATACCGGTGAGCCAGCAGCCAGCGGGGCGCCGCAGTAGCGGCAGTTGGTGCCCATTGGTGGCGGGCCGCCGTAGGACGGAGGGGGTGCGTAGACCGGAGGGTGTGCTCCATAGGCCGGTATCGGAGCGACCTTGGGCTTTCTAACGACCAGATATATAATGAGGCCGATGATTCCGGCGAGGAGCACGACTATAAGCCAGAGAACCCCGCTCATCCCGCGGCTCTCGGCGTCCTTGTAGACCCATATCGCTATTAGGATTGAGATGATGAGTAGGATAATGGGTATGAGGCAGAACCCTCCCAACAGAAGAAACTCGGCCTGCGCCCGGAGAAGCTCCGGGCTGACGGACAAAAACGGAGGGCCAGCCACATTTTCCAGCAACACATCACCGGCATCCGGATACGTCTCTTCAATATTTGAATGTTATATGGCGCTTGCAACCTGCTGGCGTAACTGCTAGTGGTAAAGCGGTCTCACAGGCAATGATGAAAGTCAATAGGCCGGGCTGATGGAGGAGGAACCCCTTCGGCTGTTCTCCGGACCCCGCCCTCCCCTGCATTAGAAATCGGGGAGGGCAGGGGTTCTGGCCTTACGTGAACGCAGCCTTCACATCCGCCCTGAACAGATACCATAGGATGATAATGCTGATGATTGTGCCGATGGGTAGGTTCAGCAGGCCGATGATGGCGAAAATTATGGCCAGTATGCGGGCCCACTTCTTCAGTGTGAACAGCCCGATGCCCACAAGGAGATATATTACCCCGAAGATGATGGTGATGTAGACACAGGCGCCCAGTACGGGTAAGAACGCCAGAATCGGGCCAAGAAACATTCCCATCATTACGGAGCCAGCGAACCACAATATCGCCTGGATTATGTAGAGCACCGCAAGAATCGTTACCCCGAGCGGCCTTGCGGGCTTGGAGGCCGGCACAGGCTGGACCGTTGCAGGGGGCGGAGGCGGTGCAGCCTGAGGAGGCGTCGCTGGCGTTCCCGGTGCGGCTAAGGCTCTTATCACTAACCCTGTAAACCCACCCATGGGACCTACCTCGGGTGCGAATATTAACAAGCGTTTAAAAAGATTTCTGGCATAAAAAACTAGGCGATTGACCCCTGAAGAATGGCCCTGCGAATCAGTGCTCAATCGTATGCGCGCGTGCGCATTCAATTGACGCGCGAATTGAATAAGGGAGAACCTGCATGCCAGAGGAGATAAATTATTATTAGGAAGGTGCGAATTCGGGACCCATGCAGCCTCAACCGCAGTATCCGCCTCCAGCCTATGGATATCCGGCTCCCCCACCCCAGGCGACCCCGCCCCCGGGGCCCCCGCCGGCCTTCGGGCCCGCGCCCGCATACTACCCGCCACCCCCACCGCCCCCGCCGGCGTTCCACACGAGGGAAGGGGTGAAGTTCTTCAGCTACGGCCTGCTTCTTCAGGTGATAGCGGCTCTTCTCGGCTTCCTGCTCGCACTAGTCGCCATTGCGCTGTTCTCCAGCTTAGTCAGCGGGAACATCGAGGGCTCCCTCGGCAGTCTCCTTGCTCTGGCCGGTGTGGCGATGCTCATCGCTCTCGTCGGACTAATCGCCTTTATACTTTTCATAATCGGTCTGATCAAGTTCTACCAGGGCAAGGACGAGTTTGGCCCTGTCCATGCAAAGAACTTCCAGATGGCCATACTATTCCTGATTCTCGGCATTGTAATCCCGTGGATAGGTGGTGCCTTCTCGCCCGGCTACAGCTTCGGCACCAGCCTCGAGAATTACTACGCCACCATAAGGACATCGATGATTATCTCCTGCGCGTTGGCGATTGTCGGGGCCATATTCATGACGCTCTCCCTGATGTACTTCGTTAAGGCCTTCACCCGTGAGGAGGCCTCCAAATTCAAACTCGGCCAGATTCTGATTGTGGTCGGACCCATAGTTGGCCTCATCGCCGTCGTCGCCCTGACGATGAGCACGCCGAAAGGCATAAAGCCCGAAGACCTCTGGAACGCCTGGGGTGCGATCTCATTGGCGCCCCAGGTCGGCTACATCGTGAGCACAGGCGGATATTTCCTATTCTATCAGGGCTACAAGAGCATACTCGGTAAGATGAGCACCAATCAGATAGTTCCTCTACCCCCGGGCGCCCATCTGCCCCCCGGCCCGCCATTCGCGCCAGCCCAGCCCCAGTTTGGTGCTCCAGCCCCGCCGCCTGTGTCTCCGCAACCCCAGCCACCCACTACGCCGCCCTCGACCGCCCCGCCCCAACCAGCGCCACCCCAGTACCCCACCCAGCCCTCCCAGCCGCCCCTCCAACCCTACCAGCCCCCGGGCTCAGCCCCTTCATATCAGCAGCCGCCCCAGCCATACCCCTACCCGCCGCCCCAGCAGCCAGCTCAGTATCCCCCACCCGGCCAGACACCTCAATATAGGCCGCCCCAGTAGGGTCCCGCATCCCACCAATAATAGCAATCACACAGATCTAGAGCCCCCTCCCGCAACCGCTCCGCGCTTGCGTTCCATCATTTACTGCATGTTGAGAGCTGCGTGGGGAGAGAGAAGCCCTTTTCTATTCGACCTGTATCCGTGGTAGTGGGCTATTACACAATCCTTAATATATCCCACAGTTCTTCAGATTTAACAGAGAATGGCCGCGTCCAATCCGGCCGTATAAAGGAGGGAAGCGCCTGCTCTTGAGATGCGATGGGAAAGCCTGGGTCGTAGGAATCGTTCTTCTGCTGGTCACCAACGGCGCTGGTAGCGCAGGGAGCCCAGCAACCGCTCCTGTGCGGGGGAACCTGGGTCTTCTCCTAGGCGAGCCCAACAACGACTTCGGCAACGCTACGGAAATCCCAGGAGAGGGCGGGGTGTTCCTTGACACCCTCGACACTACGGACAGCGCAGATATCTACAAGCTCATGCTAAATAGGACAGAGAACTCCATAGAGTTGGTCCGGGCCCGCCTCAACAAGACGGAGGAGGCCGGGCAGATAAGAGTGTATGTGTATGACTCCCTCGGGTATCGACTCGCGTGGAACGCCACCGTGGGAACAAACGCGATATGGGTTGAAGCCGCAGCGCCCTTCACTGGATATGTTTTTCTCTCTGTCCTCATTGGCCCAGGAAGCCCGGCTCTCGAATACACCCTCGATGTTAAAAAGGAGAACCGCACGATTCAGCCGGGAGAGCTCGACGAAAACAACTCTCCCGGAAAGGCGATCCGGGCGCTCCAGGGATACAGAAACACTTCCGGCCTCGACTCTCTCCTCGACGCAGCGGACTACTACGCTGTCCGGCTGGATGTACTACAGGAAAGCAGGGACGTCCTCACAGTCTCGCTCGCGACGCCGGATACCGGTGATTACATGCTCGAGCTCTTCAGACTGGGCGAGAGCTCCCACATCGCCTATTCCGACGCCGGCGACATATTCAATCCCGACTATGGAGCCGATGAGACCATCCACTTCATCCCTGCGGAGAGCGGGGACTATATAGTTCGGGTCTGGGCCGAGCGCGGCTCCGGCGATTACCTAATCGTCTTCAGGCTTTACAGGGCCATCGCTGATACCGACAACGATATTAAAAACGCAACGGACGTGGGGAAGAACCTCTCCCTGAGCGGAGGCGTCGCCCAGGGCTACGACGACAGCGACTATTATAAAATCTACCTCAGACCGGAGACCACCCTGAGCGTTCTCCTCACCTCGATGGATTACGACTCAGATTTCGGCCTCCCCAATCTGAACCTCTGGCTGTTCGAGCCAGAGGGGACCGTGGTAAACTCCTCAACATCCTTTGACCCTAAAGAGAGGGTCGGTCACTTGAGCACGGTCGCCGGCTGGTATTACATAAAAGTGGGGGCGGGGAGGAACAGTGCTGGGAACTATACACTAGAGCTATCCACAATCCAGCCGCCGGAGGTCCTTAACCCGACCCCCGAGGTGATACTGGACGAGGATACCTCCGCCCAGCTGGACTTGCACACAATCTTCAGGGACCCCTTCTCCAGACCGCTCTCCTTCGGCTTTGAGCCCCCTCAGTTCCTATGTATATCTCTGGAAGGCAGTGTTCTGAACATAGAACCCCTTCCGAACTGGAACGGGAGGCAATCATTTACGGTGAGTGCAACTAATATAGAGGAAAAGACCGCCAGAGCCGAGGTGGGAGTCACCGTAAGGCCAATCAACGACCCCCCAGTAGCACTCCACCCGGAGCTCAGATTCTCCTCACCGGAAGACGAGCCATTCGAACTACAGATGAGCGCACACACCCTGTTCACCGACGTTGACGGCGATGAGCTCAGCTTCGCTTCGGAGGGGGCCAAAAACCTCACTGTCAGCTTCCTCGACGAGGCCAGGGTCCGCGTGGTTCCGATGGAGGACTGGTGGGGTATGGAGAACTTCACCATCGTCGCTGAGGACCCGTCGGGTGCGCAGGCTCGCGTGAGAGTGACTATGACCATCACCCCTGTGAATGATGCACCCCGCGTTGCACAGACACCGGAGGACATATCTTTCCCTGAGGATACCTCAACCTCTCTCGAGATTGGCCGTTTCTTTTACGACCCGGACGGGGACACCCTCAACTACAGCTCCGCTGGCGGAATGGCATTGTGGGTGGTAATTCACGATGGGGTGGCCGCGATTCGGAGCTTTTACCCCGATTGGTTCGGGACAGAAGAAATCACCTTTTTTGCGCGCGATCCATCGGGAACGAGCGCGAGCTTCTCGCTCAACATCACAGCCACCCCCGTCGAAGACCCACCTCAGGTGTGGAGGCGCCTCCCGGACCAGTCTATCAAGGAGGACCAGCCCACCACCCTTTTCAACCTCAACAGTTATTTCAGGGACCCGGACGGCGATAACCTGAGCTTCAGCGCCGCCGGTCAGGTGAGAATTCAGGTAAATATCTCGGCAGAGGGATGGGTGACATTCACACCCGAAGCGAACTGGAGCGGCACCGAGGCTCTCCGCTTCCTCGCCGAAGATTCCACAGGCCTCCGGGCGTATATTGACTTCAACCTCACTGTTGAGCCCGTCAACGATCCGCCGGTGCTCGCCGAGCCCTCGGTCTCTCCGTCGAAAGGAGACATCAGAACAAGATTCACATTTAAGGTTCTCTGCAGCGACATCGACAGCGAGGCGGTCTCGGTCAGCCTGGTCATCGGGCGCCGGTCCATCCCAATGGAGAGAGCCTCGGGCAGCCTCGCGTCCGGTGCGGTCTTTCAGGTCAGTACGACCCTACGTGAGGGCGAGAACACCTACTATTTCCTCGCGAGCGACGGGATTGCTGGCACAGCCACAAAGAGCTACGAGCTTAAGGTCGGGCCCGGGAGCGCCGACAACACGCTCCTCTACTTGAGCCTCGGAATTCTGATCGTGATTGTGGTGGCCCTTGCTCTTGCATTCTCGCCGCCGAGATGGAGTTGGACGGAAGAGGAGGAATAGGGCAATGGCCCTGCCATGGCGCGCCAAAACGGCGCCTTTCGGACCCGTTACCCTCAGGGCGCTCTTCCAAAAGCACGCCCTTTTGCTCACCATTCCCATCCTACTTTCTATCATCCCTCCTGCTACGGCATCACCCCAAGCCGGCGATGGCGGCCGGGCGGCCGACTCGAACAACTCCGTCGACACTGCCACCCCGCTCGCGAGAGCGGGATTCGTGACTGACAGCCTCGACCCCCTAGACGACCCAGTCGATATTTTCAGACTGGAAGCTGAGAGTGGGAAGATAATCAGTGCATCGATTTACATAATCGATTACAACTCCTCCAGCCCCGATAGGGCAAACCTGAGCCTTGTTCTGCTTGACTCTAAGCAGAGGGAAATCGTGGCGTCTAGGAGCAGCTACCGATACGAGTCGTTCAGGGCTCTCGCTGTTTCCGGAGGAATCTACTACCTCAGAGTGGAGCTCGCTCCCGGGAGCGGGGCAAGCGGCTACACGATGGACTACGGTGTGGGCGAGGCGCAGATTGTCGAAGACGGCCAGGAGATTCATGGATATCTGACGGACAGCGGGAACCGTAACTCCGACTGGTACAGAGTGAATCTAACCGGCGGGGTCAACCCGGACCGCTTTGTGGCGACGATGGAGGAGGACAGCACGGCCTTTTTCGATCTCTACTTCATGGACCTCTGGAACGGCTATTCTTTCTGGTACGACATTTCCTGGTGGGGGGACCCGGAGGAGAGAGTGGAGGCCGTGGCGACCTACACGGGCTGGTACTATCTGCAGGTGAATGCATACGCGGGCTACGGCAATTATGTTCTGAGGGTCCTGATAGCACCCGGAACAGGCGACGGGGACAGCGAGCCGGGGTCGGCGAAACAGGTTGGCTGGAACAGTAGCTACCGCGGAACAGTCGACCAGTCCCTCGACCACTACGACTGGTACGTAGTCGAGGTAGGCGCCGGCGAAGAGCTCAGGGCCTCGCTGAGGCTTGAGCCCCAGCCCGTGGATATGTTCTCACTGTCCATCCTTTCCTCAGACCTAAGCACAGTGGAGAGCCGGACTAACTTCGTCAGCGGAAATCCTCCCTCTCTCGCACCCGTAATCACCATTTCCAAGACTCTTATCTCTGGCGGCACCTATTATATTGTTGTGATGGCCAAGGTCGGCCTGAAGTCAAACCCTGCCGACCTCTCAGACAGGAATGCGCGTAGTGACTATGTGCTGAGCATAGAGTTCTCCATGCACCCCCCGCCTCCGGCCAACCGGCCCCCAGAGGCGCTGGTGCCAGGCATCAGTGTGGAGTTCGATCGGAACACTGAGTATATTCTCAACCTGACGACTCTCTTCAGAGACCCGGACGGGGACAGGCTGAGCTACTCTGCCTCAGGGGCTGTGAAAGTGCGAGTCCTTTTTAGCGAGCAGAACACCGCCACTCTCATTCCCTCGCGGAACTGGTACGGAAGCGAGAACATCACCCTGACCGCGACCGACCCCTATGACGCCCGTGTGACCGCATGGGTCGATATTACTGTAAGGAGGGTGGCGCTGCCCCCGGAGATAACCTCCCGGATTCCAGAGGCTGAGAACCTAACCGCCTCCTGCGGCATCGAAATCAACTTCGTCGTTGAGGCGACTGACCCCGAGCACCTGCCCCTGACATACCGGTGGTTCGAGGGCGCAAGGGAGCTCCTCAATACCACGGCGTCGATTGTGTGGAGGGTTCCGGCGGAGAGCGGAGTGGTCCGGATATCCGTCATCGTCTCCAACGGCCAGACCTCGACCACGGCACAATGGAACGTGACCTGTACCCCGCCACCGCCCCTCCGGGTGACGATAATCACCCCCCTGAACAACACTATAGTCAGGCGGGGGGAGACCGTGAGCTTCTATGCCATGATACCGGGCCTACCCTCCGCCCAGCAGCGGGACTACTTATTCACGTGGTACCTCGACGGCAGGGTCCTCTCCGAGCTCAACTCGTTCAACACCACCGAGCTGCCAGCTGGAAAAATCAGGGTAACGGTGCAGGCTATGAAGCGCGACGACCCTATGAGGAGCGCCCAGGCGTCTGTCACCTTGAGGGTTGTAGAAAATGGAGGGCCGGGTGTGGAGTGGGGTCCGGTGGCACTCGCGCTCGCCGCCACAACCGTGGTGGTTCTCATTACCGCCCTCCTCATACGAAGAATGGTCGAGCGCAAGAGGGCGCTGAGGAAGATAAAAGAAAAGTCCAGACGCGCCAGAAAGCAAGGGAGGGAGAGGAGAGGTGGGAGAAGATGAGCCCTCCGGACGGCGGTGGTGAATGCTCCATTGGTGAGCAGACGTGACGAGACGTGGAAAGACCGGCACAAGCTCGAGCGCTTTCGGATCTCCGGGCCGAATCAGCCACGATTCAACTAGGTTCTATGCGAGCAGACTCTATGAAGGGCAGCCGGGTGATGGTGACATCGAATACTCCGAAAGGCCGGTCCCACCCGACATCCTCGATAAAATTATATGCAAATCGAGCGAGAGAATGGAGGAGCTGCCCGATGATAGCGTGCACTTGGTGGTAACCTCGCCCCCTTACAACGCGGGAAAGGAATACGACCAGGACCTGACGCTGGGCGAGTACAGGGCTTTCCTGAGGAGGGTCTGGGCCGAGGTCGGGAGGGTGCTAGTGCCGGGTGGGAGGGTCTGCATCAATATAGCTAACCTAGGTAGGAGGCCGTACATACCACTTCACGCTTACATCATTGAGGACATGCTGAATCAGGGCTTCCTGATGAGGGGCGAGCTGATCTGGAACAAGGGCTCGAGCGGGAGCCCCTCGACGGCGTGGGGGAGCTGGCTCTCGCCAAAGAACCCCATTCTCCGGGACATACACGAGTACATTCTCATATTCTCCAAAGGCACTTTCTCGAGGAAGAAGCCGGAGAATCGAAAGAGCACGCTGACGAGGGAGGAGTTCCTCGAACTAACGAAGAGCGTATGGACATTTCCCGCCGAGCCTGCGAGGAAGGTCGGCCATCCGGCCCCATTTCCCATCGAGCTGCCCCGGAGGTTGATACAGCTTTACACATACGAAGGCGAGGTGGTTCTTGACCCCTTCATGGGGAGCGGCCAGACCGCGATTGCGGCGATAAAGTGCAAGCGGCATTACGTCGGCTATGAAATCCGCGAGGATTATGTGCGGCTGGCGAAAGGGAGGATAAGGGAGTTTTTGCTGGAGTTCCGCGCGCCGAAGCTCTCCGATTTCGACGGGGGCGACGGGGCCGGCACCGGAGCGGCGCTGGGCCGCTGAGCCGGAGGGAGCGGGAGAAATGAGAGCGGGAGAGGGACGAAGGGGCAAGGGGCTAGCAGGGCTGGATAGTGGAGAGAGGGAAGAAGGCGGAGCGAGCCTGAAAAGTGGGTGGGGCTCCAACCCTCCCTTCACCACCGGTTCTTCCTAATTCCCCTCTTCAGCACCCTTTCCACGGCCTCGTGTGGGTGGATTCGTCTCTCAGCCACGTCGCGAATCAGGGCCTCGAAGTTCTCCGGGCCATACTCCGATATGAGCGAGAGCGCGGCCTTGTGCTTCAGGAGCTCGAGAACCTCCCTTCGGCATCGCCTCCTCTCCGCCTCCTCAAGCACTCCCTCCCTCTTCAGAGCCTCCCTGTGCTCCTCTATTTTGTCCACCAGCTCAGAAACCCCCTCTCCGGTCCGGGCGACTGTCCTCAGTATTGGTGGCCTCCAGCACCTCTGGTTACCCCCCAGCTCCAGCATTACCTCCAGCTCCCTTTGGGTCTGGTCAGCGCCCTCCCTGTCAGCCTTGTTTATAACAAAAATATCCCCAATCTCCAGAATTCCGGCTTTGATCGCCTGAATGTCGTCGCCCAATCCGGGAACAACCACAACCACGACTGTCTGGGCGACATCCATCACCGCAACCTCGCTCTGGCCGGCGCCGACGGTCTCGACGATTACTTTGTCCATGCCGAGTGCGTCCAGAACGCGTATCGCGTCAGAGCTGGCCCGCGCCACCCCTCCGGGGCACCCTCGGGAACTCATGCTCCTGATGAAGACGCCGGGGTCTGTGCTGAGCTCTTGCATCCGAATTCTGTCCCCAAGAAGTGCTCCACCCGAGAATGGACTGCTCGGGTCGACCGCAACGATACCAACCGTTCTCCCCCTCCCCCTCCAGATTTTCGCCATTCTGTGAATCAAGGTGCTCTTCCCGGCCCCTGGGGAGCCGGTCACGCCTATCACATGGGCCCTGCCGCCACGCCTGTGCAGCTCGGCGAGCTCGATGCAGGCGCTCTCGTCGCCATCCTCGATTAATGAGATGAGGCGAGCCGCCGCCCTGCGGTCGCCCGAGGCCACCCTCTCCGCCAGTCCCATGTCAGCCCTCGCTCTGACCGGGCCCCACGCTCTTCATTATGAAGCTGATAATCTCCTCGGAGGGAGTTCCCGGCCCGAAGACCATGGCTATGCCCGACTTCTTCAGCTTCGGGACGTCCTCGGGAGGAATTATTCCGCCGCCAACAACAAGGATATCCCCGGCCCCCCTCTCCTTGAGAAGCTCCACGACCCGCGGGAATAGGGTCAGATGGGCACCGGACAGGCACGACAGGCCGACGACGTCCACGTCCTCCTGAATGGCGGTTTCGACTATCTGCTCCGGTGTCTGCCTCAGGCCCGTGTAGATGACCTCCATGCCCGCGTCCCGGAGCGCCTTCGCGACGACCTTAGCCCCGCGGTCGTGGCCATCGAGACCGGGCTTCGCTATTAGTACCCTTATCGGCAAACTTTCCACCTGAGGAGATAATAGGAACCGATAATAATATTTTTGCCGGGAGCGGGTCGAACGGTATAACGGAAATGCAGGGGCCGCAGCGCGTAGATTGGGGCGGGAGGGCATGGCAGTAAACCGGAGCCCGATTTCAGCTACGGGGGCACAACAAGAGATATAAGAGGCTCGTGGATTAGGGGCCCGTGAAATACGTCACAGGCAAGCTCCTGACCGAGGAGGGCTTTGTCTCCGGGCACGTCGGTTTCGAGGATGGCGTGATAAAGGAGGTCGGGAGGGGGCAGAAGGAAGGCGCACTGGCAAAGGGCCTTATCATTCCCTCGCTTGTCAACGCCCATACCCATCTGGGGGATTCGTGCCTCAGGCCCCGACTGTGGAGGTACCGGGGAGAGAGGACCGTGGAGGCCCTCCTCGCGCCTCCGACTGGATTCAAGCACAGAGAGCTCTCCCGTGTCCCCGCTCGCACGCTCGAGCGCGGCATCCGGAGCTCGATAGTGGAAATGCTCCGGAGTGGCGTGAGGGCGTTCTGCGACTTCAGGGAAGGTGGGGTGCGGGGGGTCGCTGTAATGAAACGGGCCCGGGCGGGGCTCCCCCTCAACGGTCTCGTGCTCGGTCGTCCCACGGGTCTCAGCTACAATAAAGAGGAAGTCGACGCAATTCTCCGGCTCTGCGATGGGATCGGGGTCAGCGCGGCGGCGGACTGGGACTATGGAGAGCTCCGCAGCCTCTCGGCCCACGTTCACTCCCGGGGAAAGCTCTTTGCGCTCCATGCAAGTGAGGTGGTGAGGGAGAACATCGACATGGTTCTCGACCTAAGGCCGGATTTCCTCGTCCACATGATAAAGGCAGAGGGCTACGACTTTGAGAAGGTCGCCGAGGCTGGTATTCCGGTGGTCGTCTGCCCGCGCGCTAACGCTTTCTTCGGCCTCCGGCCCCAGATCCCAAGAATGCTCTCGTTCGGAATAGACGTGGCATTGGGCACGGACAACGCCATGCTCTCCCACCCCTCGCTCCTCCCCACCCTTCAGAGCGCCTGGGAACTCTCAAGCCAGGAGGGCGCCAAGCCGCTCGAACTACTCAGGTGTGCCATACTAGGCTTTCGGAAAGTTATAAATGGCGCAGGGGACATTTCCTTGAGACCGGGGGAGCCCGCCCGGTTCTTCGTTGCGGGAGGTAAGGAACTATACGCGGCGAGGGACCCCGCGAGGGCCCTGGTCTCGAAAGGAGAGAGGGCGAGAGTACTGCTGGCAGTGCTCGGAGACCGTCTCTGGGCAGGGAAAGTGGTGAGGCCATGAGAGAGATGAAGGTGAGGGAGGCGATGACCGAGGAGGTCATCTATGCCGAAGCGCCCGGAAAGAAGGCCGAGGCCCTGAGGCTCATGATGAGGCATGGAATCTCGGGCCTTCCTGTCGTGAGGAAGGGAACTAGAGAGCTTGTCGGCATCGTGACGCGCAGGGACATTTTCAACCACCCACACGAGGACCAGCTTGCGATCGTGATGACCAGGGAGCCAGTGGTGGTGAGCCCAGAGACGGATCTGAAGGAAGCGGTGAGAACGATGGTGGAGAAGCGTCTCCGGCGTCTCCCTGTGGTCCGGGGAGGAAGGCTCACCGGCATCCTGACCTGCATGGACATTCTCAAGATAATAGACAAAATGGACCTCGAGCTACCGATAGAGCCATTTCTGAAGGGCCCGTGCGTTCCGGTCTTCGAGGGAACGCCCCTCCCCGTCGTCGCGACCGTATTCCATCTCTCCGGAGCCTACGCCCTCCCCGTTCTGGACGAGAAGGCCAGAATCGTGGGCATCGTAACCGACCAGGATCTATACGGGATGAGCAAGATAGACTCGAAGCGCGTTCTCTCGTCGATGGGCCTCGGCGAGGATGAGGACCAGTGGAACTATGAGGGCGTGAGGAACCTGATGAGGCTATATTATGAGATATCCGAGCAGGAACTCCCCCCAATTCCTGTCAAGAAGGTGATGGTCAAGAACCCTTTGACGGTGACGAAAAAGACCGGCGTGAGCCTCGCCGCGCGCAAGATGCGGGAGCATAACTTCCGCCAGCTGCCAGTGAAGGACTCTCAGGAGAAACTACAGGCGATGCTCTTCGACATGGACCTGATACAAGTGCTGCTGCGGTGAGGGGATGAGCGCGCCCGGGGACCTCTTCTCCAGAGTGATGGCGCTCGCCAAGCGCCGGGGCTTCCTCTGGCCCTCTTTCGAGATATATGGCGGGGCTGGGGGCTTTTATGACTACGGCCCCTTGGGCTGTAGGCTCAAGAGCTGCGTGGAGGAGCTCTGGCGTGAATATTATGTCAGGGGCGAGGGCTTCGCGGAGCTCTCCGCGCCCGCGATAGCGCCAGAAATCGTTTTCAGGGCCTCCGGCCATCTGGACAAGTTCTCCGATATAATGGTTGAGTGCTCTAAATGTGGCGAAGCCTTCAGGGCGGACCACCTTCTTCGAGAGACGTCGGGGGGCATGCCCCCGGCGGAGCTCGAGGAGATCTCGAGAGCGCTGAAAGAAAGCGGGGCGCGCTGTCCGGAGTGCGGTGGAGCCCTGTCGGAGCCCTTTCCATTCAACCTGATGTTCCGCACATCAATAGGCCCGGGTGTGAAAAGAACGGGCTACCTCAGACCCGAGACGGCCCAGGCGATGTTCCTCGATTTCGGACTACTCTACCGCTACTTCAGGGAGAAGCTGCCGTTCGGCGTGGTGCAGCTCGGTCGCGGCTACAGGAATGAGATCGCGCCACGCCAAGGGCTCATCCGCCTACGCGAGTTCAACATGGCCGAGGCCGAGATATTTTTGGACCCGGAGGAGAAGGCCCACCACCCGCGCTTCTCAGAGGTCAGGGACATGGGGCTCAGGCTCCTGCCCGACGGACGCGAGGAGATGCTGATCCGCCTCGGTGAGGCTGTAGCGTCGGGTCTCATCGGGAGTGAGTGGGTGGCGTACTACATGGGCTTGACGGCCCAGTTCCTCCTCGACGCGGGAGTGGACCCCGGAAGGCTAAGGTTCAGGCAGCACGCCAGAAGCGAGATGGCCCACTACGCCGCGGACTGCTGGGACGCCGAGGCTCTCCTCTCCTTCGGCTGGACAGAACTCGTGGGGATAGCGGACAGGACCTGCTATGACCTTGAGGCCCATATGAGGCACTCCGGAGTAGACCTGCGCGCGTTCGCGAGGTACGAGAAGCCTAGGACCGTCGAGAAGAGAGTCGTGGCGCCCAACCACGCGGTGCTCGGGCCGCGCTACAGAAAGGATGCGAAGGCGATAGCGGCGGCTCTTGAGGCACTCGAGCCCGCCTCCGTGGATGGCAGGGATGAGGTGGAGCTGGAGGTTGAGGGGAGGAAGCTGAGGGTGGCAAGCGACTGCTTCACGATAAAAAAAGTCACGGTCACGGAGAGCGGTCGGTGGATCACCCCCCACGTTATCGAGCCCTCTTATGGAATAGACCGCATCATCTACACAATTCTCGAGCACGCCTATACCGAAGGAAAGGCGACGGATAGAGAAAATTTCGATGGGAGGGGAGGAAGGAAAAAGGAAAGGGGCGAAGGAGCGGACGCGGGCGAGGGGGATGGGAGAATGGATATGGCGGGGCGGGCGGAGAGGGATGGCAATCGAAGGAATGGGGGAGTGGGCGGTGGTGGGGAGACTGGAGAGGGTGTTTCGGGAAAGGATAGTTATGTGGTTCTCAAACTCAAACCGGCCGTGGCGCCAATTCAGGTTGCGGTCTTTCCTCTCATCAACAGGGCCGAGCTAGTCGAATTGGCGAATGAAATCGAGAAAGGGCTCAGGTCTGCCGGGCTCCGGACCCACACAGACGCAACCGACTCAATCGGCCGCCGCTATGCTCGCATGGACGAGGTCGGGACACCTTTCTGCGTCACGGTGGACTTTGACACCCTCCAAAACGGAACCGTGACTGTCAGGGACAGGGACACAACAAAGCAGGTGAGGAAGGGAAAGGATGGACTCGCCGACTTCATTCACCTTTTAATCGCGGGGCGAGAGAGAATAGAGTAGGACGCCAGACACCGGTGCGACCGGATGTGGGAATTATAAAATGATTAAGATAAAAATCTTAATAAATTTAAATGATAATTTTATATATAAGTTCTTACATAAGCCATTTGTACCTCCGAAAGGAGGTATCATGCACCCGACGAAGAGGCCGAGGGTACATAGGCTCGCCGGGGAAGTGGTGGAGACACAGGCTTCCGGGCCCTTGCCCGGGAGGTCGATGACCACCGAATCATACGCAAAGCTGGACGTCTGTCGAATCGACGCCTTGGCGATCCGTAGTCGTCTGGGGAATGGCTTGGCTCAGGTGCCGATGAAGGTCGTGCCAAGCTGCGATAAGCCTCGTGTAGGCGCAAGGAGCCTTTGATACGAGGATCACCGAATAGGACTTCCGGCACGGGTAACCCCGTGCGTCCCGTAAGGGTCGGGAACCCCCTGAATTGAAGCATCTTAGTAAGGGGAGGAGAAGAAATCAACCGAGATGCCGTGAGTAAAGGCGATCGAAAGCGGCGCAGAGCAAACCGAATTCCCCGTCGAAAGACGGGGAAGATGTGGAGTGTGGACCCGGGCATCCCGTAATGGCGAACTCGAACTCCGCCTGGAACGGCCGGCCGAAGAGGGTGACAGCCCCGTAGAGGTAAGCCGTGGGGAATTCCGGGTATCCCGAGTACCGTGCGCTGGATATCGCGCGGGAATACGGGAGGCATGAACTTCCAACTCTAAATACACCCTGAGACCGATAGCGCAGTAGTAGCGTGAGCGAAAACTGAAAAGTAAACTTGACGGGCAGTGAAAAGAGCCTGAAACCAGACGATAACAGGCGTGCATGGCACGAAAGGGACGATGGCCGTAAGGCCGGACCGGTGTCATGCTATCCGTGTTGAAAAACGGGCCAGGGAGTTCTGGTCAATGGCGAGGTTAAGCGGTATCATCCGCCTAGCCGCAGGGAAACCGAACGTCCGCAGCCCGCAAGGGTGAGGGACGGGGTGGGTTCGCCCCTAGTCATTGGCGGGAGACCCGAAGCCAGTCGATCTATACCTGCCTAGGTTGAAGCCCTGGGAAACCAGGGTGGAGGACCGAACCGGTACTGATGTGCAAATCGTTCGGATTAGGCGGGCATAGGGGTGAAAGTCCAATCGAGGTTGGGAATAGCTGGTTCCTCCCGAAACTACCCGCAGGTAGGTCTCGGTGGAGGCCGGCGGTGAGGTAGAGCCACCGATTGGGTGCTCAGCGACCGAAAGGTTGCGGCATCCTGTCGAACTCCGAATTTGCCGCCACCTTAGAAGCCGGGAGTGAGGGCATCTGGGGTAAGCTTGGTGTCCGCAAGGGAAACAACCCAGCCCGGAGTTAAGGTCCCAAAGTGCTGGCTCAGTGTTAATCATAAAAGGGCGTCCACGGTCCGAAACAACTAGGAGGTGGGCTTAGAAGCAGCCATCCTTTAAAGAGTGCGTAACAGCTCACTAGTCGAGATCGCGGGCCCCTAAAATGGGCGGGGCTAAGCCAGCCACCGATACTCCGGAGCACCGCAAGGTGATCTGGTAGGGAGGCGTCGTGCGCGGGTTAAAGCGGGGCCGTGAGGTCCCGTGGACCGCGTTCGAATGCGGATCCTGGTAGGAGTAACAGCAAAGATGGTGTTAGAATCCCATCCGCCGAAAGGGCAAGGGTTCCTCGGCAATGTTCGTCAGCCGAGGGTTAGTCGGTCCTAAGGGCTCCCTTAATCGAGGAGCTCGAAAGGGAAGCAGGTTAATATTCCTGCACCACGCGGTTTCCGTCCGGCTCCTGACGCATCGGGATAAGCCTAGCAGGGCCATCGCCCTGCGGGAGCGCAATAGTCGCTGGAGAGCCGTAATGGCGAGAAGGTGGCGAAGGCGCGACTGAAGATGCACTTCAAGTGGCCTATTCCTGGTGCCCGTGAAAAGGGGGCCGGAGCCACCCGCGTGACCGTACCTAGAACCGACACAGGTGCCCCTGGGTGAGAAGCCCAAGGCGTGTTGGATATAATCTTCGCGAGGGAATTCGGCAAAATCGCCCCGTACCTTCGGAAGAAGGGGTGCCAGCCGCGCAAGCGGCTGGTGGCACTGACAGGGGAGCTCCGTCTGTTTAATAAAAACGCAGGTCAGCGCAAGCCGGAAACGGTGAGTATGCTGGCTGAAGCCTGCCCAGTGACGGTATCTGAAAACCGGGTTCAACCGGACGAAGGACCGTTAAACGGCGGGGGTAACTATGACCCTCTTAAGGTAGCGTAATACCTTGCCGCTTAATTGGCGGCTTGCATGAAGGCCCAACGAGAGCTCTACTGTCCCCGCGAAGAATCCAGTGAAACTGATATACAGGCGTACAATCCTGTACCTTCCTTCTGAAAGCGAAGACCCCGTAGAGCTTTACTGCAGCCTGTCGCTGTGGTACGATTCCGATTGTGTAGTGTAGGCGGGACCCGCTACCAGGGCGCGTCGCTAGGCGCGTTCCGAGGGGACGATGAAACACCGCCCTTTCGGGGTTGTATCACTAACCGCCTCGGCGGGACACCGGTAGGTAGGCAGTTTGGGTGGGGCGCCACGCCCTCAAAAAGATAACAAGGGCGCCCAAAGGTCGGCTCAGGTAGGTCAGAAATCTACCGTTGACTGCAAGGGGAAAAGCCGGCTTGACGCGGTTCTGCTCAACGAGGAACCGCGATGCGAAAGCAGGGCCTAGCGAACCACTGAGCCCTATTCGTGGGGGCCAGTGATAACAGAAAAGTTACCTCGGGGATAACTGAGTCGTCGCCAGCAAGAGCCCATATCGACCTGGCGGCTTGCTACTTCGATGTCGTCTCTTCCTATCCTGGCGGTGCAGCAGCTGCCAAGGGTGGGGTTGTTCGCCCATTAAAAGGGATCGTGAGATGGGTTTAGACCGTCGTGAGACAGGTTTGTTGCTTTTTGAAGGAAGTGCGATGGTGCCTGAGGGGAAGGAGCCTTTAGTACGAGAGGAACGAGGCTTCGTGGCCACTAGTGCATCTGTTGTCCGATAGGGCATTGCAGAGCAGCCACGCCGCAGCGGATAAAGGCTGAAAGCATCTAAGCCTGAAACCGCCCCTGAAACGAGGCACCTCTGAGGACCCCCATAGAAGATGGGTTTGATAGAGCTGGGGTGTAAGCCGGGAGCCACGGCGACCGGTTCAGCCCGCAGCAACTAACAGTCCGGGGTCGCTCTGTCGGTCCGGCAGTCTAAAAGCTTTGCGTATGATGTACCTTTTTTCCACCTCCAGACGGACCCGATTAGCTCGAGCTACGTAGCGCTGACAGGATAAACACGAGGAGGGCCTGATGGCCGGCGGGGCCCCTCAGATACGGAACTCGGGGAGGCGGGTCCTCCTGCGCTCTCCAGAGGGGGTCTTTCCAAAGGTGGAGTCAATCCAGTCCCTGAGCTCATCCCTGACGCGCCTGAAGGCGGCCAGCCTCTCCTCTTCGCTGCCGCCGGCTCCGGCCGGGTCATCGAAGCCCCGGTGGAGTTGGATTTTCCCTCCGGGGAAGAAGGGGCACGTCTGATGGGCGCGGTCGCAGACCGTCACGACCCAATCGAACTCCCGCCCCCTGAACTCCTCGAGGCTCTTGGAGCGCTGGCCGGAGATGTCTACCCCGACCTCAGCCATCACCCTGATAGCGAGGGGGTGGACCCGGGCAGGCTCCGTCCCGGCGCTGAAGGCCTCGTAGCGGTCCCCGTGAAGCGCCCTGAGAAGGCCCTCCGCCATCTGCGAGCGGGCGGAGTTGTGGGTGCATATGAACAGAACGCTCTTCCTCCCGCTTCCCTGCTCTCCCGCTTCTCCTTTCGCGCGGTCGTCTCTGGGCACCCCTTCATCGGGGCTCAGCTCCCCCTGCCTCCCACCAGACATTTCCCCATCACCCGCTCACCCTTTTGCGCTGCCGCTCATTTTATCTCTATTCTCTCTCCCGTGACCATGTAATGAATTTTCTCGGCCATCTTGCAGGCGTGGTCGGCCACGCGCTCGAGGTACTTTGCAACCATGATGTAGTGGGCGCACTGGGTTATGTTCTTCGGGTCCTCCATCATGTAGGTCACGCACTCCCTGAATATCGCCCACCTCTGGGCGTCGAGGGCGTCGTCCTTCTCGCTGAAGTCCTTCAGGAGCGACAGGTCGCAACTCTCGAATGCCTTGAGCGCGTCCTCGACCATGCCGGCAGCCACCTCGCTCATGTGCGGTATGCTGACCAGCTTCGCGAGATGCGGCTTTTCTGCAAGCTCCTCCGCCACCTGGGCGATGTCCTTGCCGTACCTGCCAACGCGGGCCAGATAGGTGTCCATCTTCAGGATGCAGGCGAGGGTCCTCAGGTCGCTCGCGACCGGCTGGTGGAGCGCGATCAGCTTCAGCGCCCTGTCCTCTATTCTGTCGTCCCACTCGGCCAGCTCCTTTTTCCTGGCCTGCACATCGCGCGCCAGTCCCGCGTCCCTCTCCTTCAGGGCTCGAATGGCGTCCCTCAGCATTCCCGTTGCGAGGCGCCCCATCTCCATCATGTCCCTTTTGAGCGCATCAAGCTCCGTATGAAACTTCTCGGTCATGTTCTCACCGGTCCTCTCGGCCTCCTATCCGAACCTCCCCGTTATATACCTCTCGGTCAGCTCCTCCTTCGGGCTCTTGAACATCCGTTCCGTCTCACCATACTCTATCAGCCTGCCCATGTACATGAAGCCCGTGAAGTCGCTGATTCTCGCCGCCTGCTGCATGTTGTGGGTCACGATGACCACCGTGAGCCTCTCCCTCAGGGTGTCAATGAGGTCCTCGATTTTGCCGGTGGCGATCGGGTCCAGGGCGGAGCAGGGCTCGTCCATCAGGATGACCTCGGGGCCAACCGCTAGCGCTCTGGCGATGCAGAGGCGCTGCTGCTGGCCTCCGGAGAGGCCGAGTGCGCTCTCGTTGAGCCTGTCCCTGACCTCCTCCCACAGCGCGGCCTCTTTCAGGCTCCTCTCCACGACGGCGTCAAGCTCTTTCCGGTTCCGGAGGCCGTGGACGCGCGGTCCATAGGCCACGTTGTCGTAGACCGACATCGGGAAGGGGTTGGGCTTCTGGAATACCATGCCTATTCTCCTCCTGAGTTCCGTGACTTCGGTCTCCCTGTCCAGTATATTGGCACCGCAGAACAGAATCTCTCCCGTGGTCCTGCAGCCCTCGATTACGTCGTTCATCCGGTTCAGGGTCCTGATGAGCGTGGACTTTCCGCATCCCGAGGGGCCTATGAGCGCCGTAACGGCGTTCCTCACAATCTTGAGGTCTATGTCGAACAGCGCCTGCGTGTCCCCGTACCACAGATTCACCTTCCGGCACTCGATGGCCACGCCGTTGGTGCCGCAGCCCCTCTTTCTTCTCGCGACACCGGCTGCGCCCACCAGCCCCCCCCGACCGTCAACCCCAGCTTCGCCCATCTCCTCTCACCACCTGACATTCTTCACATATTTTAGCCTGAGAATTGTGGCTGCTGCGTACATCGGCAGCACCACCAGGAGCAGCACGAGCGCCGTACCGTAGGCGTTGGTTTTTGCGCCGGGCACGCTGGTGGCCAGCGCGAAGAGGTGATACGGAAGGGCCATCACCGGGTCCAGCAGAGACTCGGGAAGGAAGCGGGTGCTGAACACCACCGCCGTGAACATTATAGGAGCCGTCTCGCCGGCGGCGCGACCCATCGCGAGCACAATGCCCGTCAGGATGCCCGGGGCCGAGTTGGGCAGCACTACCTTACGGATGGTCTGCCACTTGGTCGCGCCCGTTGCGAGGCTCCCCTCGCGTATGGGCTGAGGGACCGTCTTGAGCGCCTCTTCCGTGGTTCGTATTACGGTGGGGAGAATCATGAAGCCTAGCGTGAGCTGGCCGGCGAGCATGGACACGCCGAGCTTCAGGTAGAGCACCAGGAAGGACAGGCCGAAAAGCCCGAACACGATGGAAGGCGTGCCGTTGAGGTTGTCTATTCCGGCCCGGATGAACTTTGTGAGCTTTCCGGTTTGGGCGTATTCGTTAAGGTAGATTCCAGCCCCGATGCCCACAGGGACCGCGAGGAGAAGGGCCCCAGCAACCAGGTACAGTGTCCCGACTATGGCTGGGAATATGCCTCCCGCGCGGCCGATGTCGCGCGGCGGCGTCGTCAGGAACTCCGCGCTCAGCGCCGGGGCGCCGTTGATAATTATATAACACAAGATAATGCCAAGAAGGAAGAGGAGCGTCAGAACCGCCGCCGTGACCATGCCGAATGCCACCAGCTGCTTGAGCCTCTCGCTTGCCCTCCTCCAGAGGAAGGTCATGAGCACCAGAAGGGCGATGAGCCCGGGGGCGTAGAGCCAGCCGAACCATGAGACGAGGAGCCACGCAAGGACGAGCGCCCCCAGCGCCTTGAACGCCCGGCCGGCCCACAGTCTGAGGGTCGGGAGGCGCGGCGCCAGTTTCTTCCAGACGCGGTCAACCGTCCGGGCCAGGACGGGAAGGCGGGGCCGCCAGAAAGCGGTTCCGCGGGCGCCGGTGCGCGCCGACGGTCTGAACTTCTGCTTGAGCCGGCCTAGTATGTAGTTGGCGATGCTGTTCATCACTATCGTAATGATGAACAGGATGACCGCCAGCGCGAAAAGGGCGCTGTAGTGGTCGCCGCCCCAGGCGACCTCGCCCATCTCGATTCCCAGCGTGCTGGTTATGGTCCGTATGGGTGAAAAGACATTGGTGATGGGCTGGGGGATGAGGGGCGAGTTGCCGCACACCATCATGACCGCCATGGTCTCGCCTATCGCGCGGCCCATACCCAGTATGATGGCCGCGGCGATGCCGGACATCGCGGCCGGGAGAACGACGCGGCTCACGGTCTGCCAGCGCGTGGCGCCAGACGCGAGCGACGCCTCCACATATTCCCTCGGCACGGAGCTTATCGCATCCTCCGAGACGCTCACTATCATGGGCAGAGCCATGATGCCCAGAATAAGGGAGCCGGCCAGCCAGCTCTCCCCCGTCGGCTGGCCAGAGCTCACGCGTAAAAAGTCCGTGAGCACCACGAGCCCAAAGAAGCCATAAACCACAGACGGTATCCCCGAGAGTATCTCGGAGACGGATTTCAGGACTTGGCGGAGGCGCGGCGGGGCCAGCTCCGCGATAAATATGGCCGAGCCGATTCCTATTGGCACGGAGAAGACCATTGCCCCCAGCGTGACCAGGAGTGTGCCGGCGATGAGCGGGCGGGCGCCGTATGCCGGTGGCTCACCGGTCGGGTTCCACTTGTCACCCGCGACAACCTCGCCCGCTCCTATGCCGGTGAAGGCCGGATAGGCCTCCCGGAAAAGAAACACGATGATGAAGAACACGATGACGATGGCCAGAATTGCCGAAACAAAAAGGGCGGAGCGGATGCCGAGCTCGCCCCATCTGGTCCGGGACCCCCTGATGAGGGGGCCCCGGCTCTTATTCTCGTTTCTTTTTCTGCTTCCGCTCGTACAGCTTCCTTTCCTCTCAGCCTTCCTCACTTTATCGGTACGAAGCCCTCGTCCTGCACTATCTTCTGCCCCTGCGCGCTCAGCAGGAAGTCTATGAACTTCTTCGCGAGGCCCTTGGGCTCGCCCTTCGTTATGAAATAGAGGCTTCTCGAGATCGGGTAGGTCCCGTTCAGCACGTTGGCCACGCTGGCCTCGACATCCCCGGCTGAGGTGGATATCTTCAGCGCCTTGACCGAGCTGTCAACGTACCCCAGGCCGACATAGCCTATCGCACCCGGCGTCGAGATCACCGACTCCTTGATGGCGGCGTTGGAGTTTTTCTCCAGCATGCCCTCCGTGAAGTTCTCCTTGGCCATCACGTGCTCCCAGAAGAACTCCCGCGTCCCGGACGCCGCGTCCCGGCCGATGACCACGATGGATGCGTCGGCCCCGCCGACCTGATTCCAGTTCTTTATCGTGCCGTTGTAAATGCCGCGTATCTGGGACAGGTTCAGCGCCGACACGGGGTTGCTCTTGTGCACGATGAGCGCGATGCCGTCCTTCGCCACGGTCACCGGCCGCAGGTCGGGATATGTCGTCATCTCGGAACTCTTGATGTCCCGGGAGGACATCCCTATCCCCGCCCGGCCCTGCCCGACCGCGGTTATCCCGGCGCCCGAGCCCGTTGCGCTCACCTGAATGTCCGCGTTCCTGTTCTTGTTCATGTAGGCCTCGGCAGCCTTCTGGGCTATCGGGAACACGGTCGTTGAACCCTCTATCCTCAGCGTCTCTCTCTTTCCGTCCGATGGCTGGCTCACGCACCCCCCGAGCAGCACGGCCGCAAGCACAAGGGCCGCCGCCGCGCCCCCGATTCTCATTTTTTCACCCACCATATTGATTTCACCATGGGCCCGACCGGCGCTCCGGCTGATTAACCTGTCCGAAAGAAACTATTGTCATATATCTGGAGAAATGGTGTATACATAGGCCTCTATAATATCTATCATATCTATTGGCACCCTCCATCTCCTATCGACGGCACGCAGGCGCAGGGCGCGGGCTCCCGCTCAGAACCGTGGACGATAAAAGATTGACCCGTTTTTCATTCAGATGGCATCCCGATAAAGACCGGCGGTCCTGCCGCTCAAATATATATGGAATATAGTAAGATACAATATGAATATAGCGATATATATGACAACTTATATACTATAGAAAATAATATTAAACACAATAGCAATAGGTCATTCAGGGAACAATATGGAGATACGCAAGGTCCAGCTCACGGGAGGCTCGTCCTATGTGCTCACGCTCCCCAAAGAGTGGATCAAAGCCCTTAACGTCAAGAAGAACGATCCTCTTGGCCTCATCACCCAGCCTGACGGCACGCTGCTCGTGACGACGCGCACAACCGAGGTCCGTCCCCAGAGGAACAAGGACATAAAGGTCGAGGAGCTCCGGGACCAGACACACCTTTTCCGCGTACTCATTGCTGCCTATATCATGGGCTACACAACAATCACTTTGCGCTCCTCCGGGCGCATGCCAGCACAGGTGCGCGAAACAGTAATGAAGTTCTCTCAGATGACAATCGGTCCGGAGGTCATGGAAGAGAGCCCATCATCCATCACAATAAAGGATCTTCTCAACCCCGCCGAAATGCCTTTTGACAAGACCATCCGGAGGATGTACATCCTTGTCCGCACCATGCACGAGGACGCCTTCACAGCTCTTGAGAAGCGGGAACGGGCCCTAGCGGAGGACGTACAACGCCGGGATATGGAAATCAACCGGTTGAACTGGCTGGCAGCCCGCCAGCACAGCATTATGCTATCTGACGTTACACTAGCGCGCCGGATGGGAATAACGCTCGAGGACGCCTCCCACTACTTCCTCATTGCCCGCATACTGGAGCGCATCGGCGACCATGGCGTGAGAATCTCCCGCGCAGTAACCCAACTCCTCGACAAAAAGCTTGAGAAGGAGCTTTATGGGTCCCTGAAGCAGGCCAGCAAAGATTCTCTCGAGCTACTCAACTCGAGCCTGGAGAGCTGGTTTGCCCAGGACATCCGGAGGGCAAACGAGAGCCTCGACCTCCTGCCGGTCCTAATTTCGAAAGTGGAGCAACTCAATCAGGCGGCGCAGCATGTTAAGAGCGCCACCTCCATTCCGGTAACGGATATAGGCGAGAGCGTCAGAAGGACTGGCGAGTACGCTGCCGACATCGCCGAGCTCGTGATAAACAACCTGGTGCTAAAGGAGAAGTGAGCGATAGCGCGCCTTAGCGCCAAAAAGACCAATAATTATATATTTTAAAATGCAATGAATTAATTCATATGGGAGCAGTCGATGGTGATGGACGGGGGCTGAGGCCTGCCGCCCTTTCAGTGCTCGGTATCCTGCTCCTAGCCGCCATGCCGGTGTTTCCGGCCGCCCCGGTTGATGAGCCATCGCCAGGTTTCTCTTGCGCCCTCAGGTTTTCCCCGGATGGTGCTCTGTACTCCACACCTGTGGACTTTTCGTTGCCAGAGCTCTCCAGCGCGGAGAAATCGAATCTGGCCCGTGGCCCCTACTGCAATATAATAAACAACAGCGGCCGAAACATCCCTTATGAGACCGTGCGCAGCCTAGATGAGAACTTCACTCAGACCATCTGGCCAAACGACACCGCGGCCTTCGGCACCCCCCCCTTCTCGAAAATCGACATCATCATTGTGTCCCACGATGGCATGGGCGGCGTTGCGGGCTACTTCAGCTCATCCGACCCGGACGCGATATACCTCGATTACGATGACCTACACGTCGACCTCGACGTAACGGCCCACGAGTTCCAGCACCTAATTCACTACTCTAAAGACCCGAGCGAGGCGATATGGCTGAACGAGGGGTGCTCCGAGTGCGGTATCTACGTTTGCTACGGCGGAGGGAGGCCCGGCCTAACATCACATTTCTCGGCATATGGCTCCGGCACCGACAACTCCTTTATCGATTGGAACACCGTCAGCGACTACGGCGGTGCAGCGCTCTACACGATTTATTGCTACGAGCGCTTCGGTGGCAATGACTTCACCCGGGCCCTCGTTGCCGACACCGCGGATGGAGTTCAGAGCTACAACAACCGTCTGGCTCCGAAGGGAGAGAGCTTCGAGTCGGTGTTTAAGAAATGGGTAATGGCCAATTGGCTCAACAACGCCAGCGTGGACAGTGGGGAGTGGGGCTACAGGGGAGTGTTCAATTACGTGGGCCACACGTTCCTTGAAAAGAGCTATCCGCTCTTCTGCTCCTCTCGAGTGGAGGAGGGGTGGAGCGCGGACTACATCCGATTCGAGCCCACGGTCTGGAACCAGCTGATGGGCGACCTCGAGATTAACCTCACATTCACAGGTGGGACGGGGTACTGCGCCGTGGCGATGGTGGGGAAGGTGGGCGGGAGCGTGCCCGACAGAGTCGAGGTGCCCGCGATCTCCGGAGGTAGGGCCACAGCGCTCGTCCCGAATCTCGGGGGCGACTACGCTGTCGCGTGCATCGCCATCAGCGGGCTCTCGGGTCCGGTGGGCTACACATACGAGGCCCGGGTCGTGGACATTACACCACCCTCGACGAGAATATCTGTGGTTCCATCATCGCCTAACGGCAAGAATGGGTGGTACACAACACCGCCCACCATAACTCTGAGCGTCAACGAACCCGGCTCTGCGATATACTTTGCCTGGGACGCGAGCCCTTTTGAGAGGTACAACAAGAGCCTCAGACCGCCCGAAGGCAACCACACACTTCGATATCACTCAGTAGACAGAGCGGGAAACGTCGAGCAGGAGAAGAGCAAGTGCTTCCTCGTCGACACAATCGCGCCCGTGACCACCGCGTCGATAAATCCCCCCGAGCCCACTGGGCAGAATGGCTGGTACAATAGCTCCGCCGCAGTATCGCTCACCTGCGACACCCCAGAAGCCAGGACCCTTTGGTCCTGGGACAATGAACCATTCAGTAGCTACGACGGCCCGGTGGAGATACTTGAGGGATACCATAGATTCAACTATCGCTCGGAGGACCAGGCAGGGAACCTCGAGACCGTGAGGACTCTCGAGACAAGAATGGATACCACTCCACCGACCGTTGACATCATTGTTAGGCCAGAGAAGCCCGACGGACTAATGGGCTGGTACCTTAGGACTCCCTGGATAAACCTGAGCTCCAGCGACCCTGCGGACCCCCGAATCTATTATCGCTGGGACGATGGCCCTCTAGAGCAGTACGCGAGGGATTTGAAAGCCCCCGCCGGTGCCCACACGCTGACATATTACGCCGTTGACGCCGCGGGCAATCGCGGACCTGCGTTTTCGACCGTCATAAAAGTTGATGGAAGCCCTCCGGGTGTCGAGGCCCTGCCCGATATTTCGGAGCCCGATGGGCTCAACGGCTGGTACATCACTCCCTTCAACATCACACTCATTGCAAATGAGACCGGAAATGTGACGATATTTTACAGATGGGATGGCGGCCCGATGGTTCAGTACGCAGAGCCCTTCCCAATGCCCGAGGGCACCCACACATTGGGCTGGTACGGGATAGACGAGGCTGGCAACAAAGGGCCTGATTTCTCGAGGGCCTTCAGGCTCGATTCCGTCCCTCCACTGACGGTCGCGAGTGTGGTGCCGAGGGACGTCGGTACGGGTTGGTTCCATGTGAGGCCGAAGGTGACTCTCTCTTCCGAGGAAGGGGCTGTGATTCAGTACAGCTTGGACAGCGGGGCACTCCTCCGCTACATGAAGCCTATCGAGATTCCTGAGGGCAGGCACACCCTCTCATTCTTTGCGACTGACGCTGCAGGGAATGTGGAGCCGCGCTCCGAACGGACTTTCAGAGTAGACACGCTCCCGCCCGCGATCTTGCTGTTTAATATCAGCAGGACAAGGGCGACAACGCTTGACTATATTGAAATATCGGTCACAGCCGAAGACGACAATGGAATTCAGGAGTATATGTACGATTTCGGCGACGGAAGCACGAGCGGCTGGACAAACGAGAGCAGACGGATCCAGCGCTTCCCATATCCCGGTACGTACTTGATCAAGGTCAGGGTCAGGGATGGCTCCGGGCTCGAGAGTGTCTCGAAGGAGCTCGAGCTCACCATCACAGCTCCCCCCGCGCGCTCTCCTGGCACAGGGGGTCCCGACATTCTCGGCTTCCTATCAGGACTGCCCCCGGCGCTTTACTATTTAATAGCCGGGCTAGTGGCGCTCGTGATCGCCGGAATTCTCGTGAGAAGGGTTCTTAAGGAGAGACGCCGCAGGAGGCTCTACAAAGAGGTGGAGAGGGCAGAGGAGGAGAGGGAGCGCAGGCACACGATGGAACTCGACGAGCTCGAGGCGACCAGCCTGAGGAAGGAGATCGCCGCCGACCCATTCGGCGCTCCGGCTGGACCACCCGGGTCGGTAGCCTACACATATGATATCGCGCCCGGAGGAGCCGTCGTTAGGTGGGAGGAGAGCGCCCCGCCCCCGCGCCCCGAACCGGAGTATTCCACGGAGCCGGACTTCAGGGGGGTGAAGCTCTGGGGCCAGATGACCACTGTCCCTGCTCACGAGGCCAGAGGCCCGGCGGGCCGCATCCCCAGACCCACAACAGGGGCGCAAAGCCGGCCTCGGAGCCTGCTCGATGAAGAGATTCCCGAAGCTCCTGCAGAGCCAATAGAGCCCTGGCCGGTGGCAGCGCCGCGCCAGCCCACTCCTCCTCCTCAGGTTCGTACACAGGGCCCCGCGTGGGTCTCTTTGGAGGACCGGAGGCCGAGCATCCCAGCCCTCCAGCCCATCGGCTGGAGCCCCCGTCAGCCGGCACAGGCATCCGTTCATACGCGAGCCGCTCCCGCCGCAACACACCACCCTGCTCCTCCGGACCCCGCTGAAGCTAGGCTCCCATCTCCGGCCGGTCGCACTAGACCCGAGGTGGACGCAGCCGCTCGCAGCGCGCCCGGTGATGGCTACGACGAGCTAGAGGCCGTTCTGAGAAAAATTCGGGAAGGAAAGTAGGCTAGAGGAGCGCTACTTTCATAAACGGGCCTCCACGGCTCTTATCGCATCCATTGATTTAAGAACAACAAAGCTCCTTGCCCAATTGTCAACTCTGGCGAGCTTGCGGGGTCCGACAACCGCTAAGCCCATACCTTTGAGAGCGGCCGACACCTCGCTCTCGCCCTTTAGAAATGCCTTCTCAATTCGGGCTAAGAGAGCGTCGCGGGCATAGACAGCGTGTAGGTATCTCCTGACCCCCCCGGAATGAGGCACAGCGCCCTTTTTTCCTCGGGCCTCCCTGAGCAGAAGCTTGTAAATTTCGGGAGATGAGAAGGGTGCCTCTGAAGGAGATACCGCCATCCACCGGCCCCGCGCTGCCCTAGCGCCTACGTGCATCCCTCCGAGGGCTCCGAAGCCGACGAGCTCGTCCTCGACTACCCTGACGCGCCGGGGCAGCCTGCGTTTGAGTTCATCAACCCATCCATGGGCGGTCGCTACAATAATTTCGTCCGGGAATCTGGAGAGCGCCTCCAGAGTCCAGAGAATGATGGGCTTCTCTTTGAGCGGGAGCAGCGCCCTGAGCCTCACTGAACCGGGCTTCCTGAGGGTGCCGCCAGCGAGAATAACCATAGAGAGATTCATTCCTTGATGTAATTACTGTGAGGGTTAATAATGGTTCCCGGGAGACTGGATGGGCCGGGAGCTCGTCATCGCGTCCCATGCCCGCACGCTGGGCACATGGGCCACTCTGGCTCCAGAGCTTCCCCGCACGAGGGGCACTTCAGGCCGCCGGGCTGCTCCACAGGCCTTTTTTCAGCCATGGGGGGTGCGGCCCTCGAGACGCCCAGGGCAGCCCTTGCCTCTATCGCAAACTGGAGCGCAGCCTCTCCATCCCCCTCCTTTATGAAATCGCGCGCAAGCTCGAGCTTCTCCATTGCGGCCGAGACCTGCGCTGCACCCTCTGGATGCCTCTCGAGATGCTCCGCAAGCGCGTCCTCGACCTCAGCGACGAGCTTCTTCGCGTCTTCAAGGACCTCATCCCTTTCAGAAGGCCTCGCGGCTGCCACAGCTGCACCGGCCCCCGCAGCGGCGCCCGCAGCCGCCGCAATCCCTGCAGCGGCCGCAGCGGCTCCCGCGGCACCGGCCCCGGCCGCGCCCGCCTCCTCGCCAGCCCTCCTGCGCCTCCTCGAGACCGCCACAAAGACAGCGGCAAGAACGACCAGCAGGATAACGATGCC
>JAWCLH010000014.1 GCA_038851035.1 Thermoplasmata archaeon | reverse complement strand
CGGTAGAGCTCCCATACCCACCGTTCCGATATCTTCTGTATCCTTGCAAGTTGAGATGCAGAGGCCTCACCCTTTTCCATCTCCCTGATGAGCCATCTGAGCTTTCTCCTTGTGAGCTTCCGCATGTATTGATATGGTTTTAGGGCTCTTATATTTGCTGAGAGGAAGTTATTTCGGGATGCGACATTATGCAATCCGGTCCCATCAGATTAAATCTCGTCATAATTAAATCAGCCTCCTGAGCGGGAGAAGTGGTGATAGTGAAAGAATGTTGCTACTCCTATAATGTGTGCATTTTTAGAAGGAATAATTATGCCAAGATGCGACATGAACAAGTAGATTGATGACCGTTGGGAGCGGCGCAAGGTCAGGAGTTCCAGCGATTTAAGATGCCTCTGGAATGTCCTGTAGCTCATGCCTTCGTTCGGACCCCTCCCCGGACGAGATGAGAATTCAAGTCCGATTTCGTCATTATTCACCACGATATCCCCAATTCACGCCTCATCTCATCCATATTCCATGGAATCTCTCCGAAATCGCACCGCATACCTCCATACTCCACTTAATATCTCCGCCGCCACTGCCGGCCTGCCAGGACCCCGCCGCCACCCCTCCCCCGAGCGGGATTTCGATAGATTGGAGGACACGGCCCCACCCATCCCCTTATTCCCCCCACCCACGCGTGAAAGCACCCCACCGCCCCAGTCGCTCGTATAGAGTGGGCATTGACTGGATATCCCCGCGCCCCTCACAACCTTTTTCTACGCGAGCCGCTTTCGGTGTTCCGGGGTTGGCCCGATGTCCGGTGTTCTCGAGGGGCTGCGCGTGCTCGACTTCACCCGCGTGATAGCAGGCGCCTGGTGCACGATGTACCTCGCCGACATGGGGGCCGAGGTGCTTAAGGTCGAGGCCCCCGGTACGGGGGACGTGATGCGCCTCCAGACGCCCGTCAAGAATGGCGAGTGCGGCTTCTTCATCATCTACAACCGGGGGAAGAAGAGCATCACGCTGGATCTCAAGAAGGAGGAGGCAAAGGAGATAGTGCGCGAGCTTGTCGGGAAATGCGACGTGCTCGTGGAGAACTTCAGCCCCGGAACGATGAAAGAGCTGGGGCTTGGCTATGAGGAGCTCAGGCCCCTCAACCCCGGCCTGGTCTATGCCTCGATATCCGGCTACGGCCAGTACGGGCCCAAGGCCGACCTGCCCTCGTACGACGTCTGCATACAGGCGATGTGCGGCCTGATGTCCATGAACGGCTACAGGGGCATGGACCCGCTCAGAATCGGCATGTCCGCGACCGACTTCATGGCCGGGACGGTCGCGGCGCTGGCGATAATGGGGGCGCTCTGGAGGCGCAGGGACACCGGGAGGGGCCAGTACATCGACGTCTCCCTTTACGACTGCGGTCTAACCATGCTCGAGAACGCCGTGCCCAAGTACAGCTGGACGGGCGAGGTCGCTACTGCGCTTGGCAGCCGGCACCCCTCAGCAGCCCCGCACAATGTCTACAAGACCGCGGACGGGTATATTGTGATCATCACCATCGAGGACAGGGCTTTCGCGAGGCTCTGCAAGGCGATGGGCATGCCGGAGCTTGCAGAGGACCCGCGATTCAGGGAGGTCTCCGGCAGGCTTAGGAACGTGGACGAGCTAGACGCCATCGTGAGCTCCTGGACGGGGAAGCTCAGGACAGAGGACGTGGTCAGGGCCCTGAAGGCAGCCAACCTCGCCTATGGTGTTGTGAGGAATGTAAAGGAGGTTGTCGAGGACGAGCACAGCCGCGCGAGAAAAATGATTGTGGAGCTCAGGCAGCCGAGAGCGGGGCCCGTCCTGGTGCCCGGGTGCCCGATTCACTACTCCGAGAGCGAGGCGGGGCCGCGTGGACCGGCCCCCCTGCTCGGGGAGCACACGGAGGAGATTCTCACGGGCTTGCTCGGCTACTCGAGAGAGAGGTACCTAGAGCTGAGGGAGAGGGGAGTCTTCTGAGCGGGGTGGTGCCGGCCTTTGTTGTGTGCCCTGCCCGGCCGCGCGCGGCGGGCTGCGAGACGCGGGCAGGTGCGATGGGCGCCTTTGGGAAGGGGACTGGAGGGGGCAGCGGTTGGAAATGCTGAGGAGACTTGGAAAGAACTGAGGGGCTATGTTGGGGGGTCGAGGGATGTATAAAATAGGAATCGACGTGGGCGGAACGTTCACCGACTTCATGCTTTGTCTGGACGACGGGACGGCCGAGACCTACAAGACCCTGACAACGCCGGATGACCCCTCGATCGGCCTCTTCAACGGACTCAAGGAGATGGCCGACGCTCACAGAATGCCCTTGGGCGATTTCCTGAAGAGGGTCGGAACAATCGTCCACGGGACCACCGTGACAACCAACGCTGTGCTGACGGAATCAGGAGCCAGAACGGGCCTTTTGACGACTAAAGGCCTCCGCGACGCGCTCGAGATGAGGCGGGGCATCCGCGAGGAGCAGTACAACAACCGCTTCACCAACGTGAGGCCGCTCGTTCCGAGATACCTCAGGCTTCCTGCCAGGGGGAGGCTGGACTACTCTGGAAAGGAGCTCGTGCCTCTAAGCACGAAGGACGTTGAAGCAGCGGCGAGGAAATTCAGAAGGGAGGGTGTCGAGTCGCTCGCGATATGCTTCATGAATTCCTTCGCCAATCCGGCACATGAAAAAAAGGCCGCGGCGATTCTGGGCAAACTCCTCCCTGACGCCTACATGAGCGTCTCGAGCACCGTCCTGCCGGCGATTCGGTTCTATGACAGGGTCAGCACAACCGTTCTGAACGCCTACGTCGGCCCGATACTCAGGAGGTACCTAACCAGCCTGGTGAAAAGGCTCAAAGAGGCCGGCTACGGAGGGGTGCTCCTGATAATGCAGTCCAACGGGGGAGTGATATCGCCGGAGCTCGCAATAGAGAAGGCCGCGGTGACCCTGCTCTCGGGCCCCGCCGGAGGACCGGTCGCGGGTCTTGTTTATACGGAGGTCCAGGGCTATCGCGACTGCATCACTATAGACATGGGCGGCACGAGCTTCGACGCAGCCCTGATTAAGGATGGAAGGCCTCTTTTGACCACCGAGGGCGAGGTCAACAGGATGAGGCTGGCGCTCCCGATGCTGGGCATAGTGACAATAGGTGCGGGAGGGGGAAGCATAGGCTGGATAGACGAGGGTGGTCTGCTCAGGATGGGGCCGCAGAGCGCGGGGGCGAAGCCCGGTCCGGCCTGCTACGGGTTCGGAGGAGAGCTACCGACATGCACCGACGCGGACCTCCTTCTCGGGTACCTTGACAAGGACTTCTTTGCCGGGGGTAGGATGCCCCTCTACCCGGACAGGGCGAGGGAGGCGATCAAGAAGCATCTCTCAGATAAGCTCGGGATGGACGTCGAGGCGACCGCGGCTGGAATGTATGATATCATCAATGTCAACATGGCTGCCGGCGTGAGGGAGGTCTCGATAAAGAGAGGACACGACCCGAGAGAGTTTCCCTTGGTCGTCGCTGGAGGCGCGGGCCCTATACACGCTTGCCAGATAGCCCATGAGCTGGAGATTCCCGTGATGATTGTCCCGAGGGAGTCATCGATTTTCTGCGCCTCGGGGATGCTGATGTCGGACCTGAAGCACGACTTCGTCAGAACCTACGCCGTCCCGCTCGACGAGATGGACAGGAGCCGCTTCAGAAGGCTCTTCGACGAGATGAAGGCGGAGGCCCGGGCGCTGCTGAAATCCGAGAATGTTCCAGAGGAGAGAGTGAGGCACAGCTACTTCCTCGACCTGAGGTATGTGAAGCAGTACCACGAGGTATCCGTAGAGATTAGCAGGGAGGAGGTCGACAGGGCCGACCCAGTGGCCTTCGCCCTCAAGTTCCATCTGGAGCACAACAGGCTCTACGGCTACAGCCTCGAGAAAGAGGGTACCAGAATCGAGCTCATCAACATGAGGCTGACCTCCATCGGGCTCACCGACAAGCCCCGCCTCCCAGAGCAGAAGCGCGACAGCGCCGACAGCTCGCATGCGCTCAAGGGCAGGCGGCGAATGTGGCTCCCTGTCGAGAGGAGGTTCGAGCAGGTGCCGGTCTACGATGGCCACGGGCTCAGGTGGGGGAACAGGCTCGAGGGCCCGGCGCTCATCGAGCAGGTCAACACCTCGACCTTTGTCACGCCCGAGTTCTCCGTCGTTGTTGACAGGCTCGGTAGCTTCACGATATATCGGAAGGGTCGCGAGGAGTTCGCGAGCAGGGCGGAGGAATCCCGGGGGGTGGTGAGATGAGCGGTGATGGGAGAGGTACGACTTCAGCAGGGGGGCATGTGCGAGAGGCCGGACAGAACGATGGAGAAGCGATGGAGAAGGACTATGGGATGAAGATAGACAAGATTCTTGCCTCCGTGCTTGAAAGGAGGCTGAAATCCATTACTGAAGAGATGAGCATCGCCCTGACCAAGACCACCAGGTCCCCGATTCTGTGTGAGGCGAAGGACTTCGTCACGGGGCTCTATGACGCGCGCGGCAAAATGCTCGAGCAGACCGAGAACCTGCCCATTCTTTCTTTCTCCCTAGGGCCCGTGTGTGAATACATTATAAAGTATTTCGGCGATGAGATTTACCCAGGCGATGTCATTTTTCACAACGACGTGTTCTCCATGGGCAACCAGAACAACGACGTCGCGGTGTACAAACCCATATTCTATAGAAACACGTTGGTCGCCTGGTCCGCGTGCAAGGGCCACCAGGCCGACGTCGGCGGGGCGGTTGCCGGGGGCTACAACCCCAACGCCACCGAGGTCTGGCAGGAGACGCTCAGAATTCCGCCAGTGAAGGTCTACGAAGCGGGGAAATTCAGGAAGGACGTTTGGGACCTGATATTCGCGAACATTAGGTACGACATCGTAGCCGAGGACATGAAGGCGGAGATAGGTAGCTGCGTGGTCGGGGAGAGGGGGGTTCTGGCGCTGATAGAGAAATATGGACTGGAGAGGTTCAACGCCCACAAGGAGTACATATTTGACACAACTGAGAAAATGATGAGGGCTGAGATCAGGACCATCCCTCCGGGGGTGTACAGAGGAGAGTCGACAGTTTATTACGACGGGAGGCACCCGGGCTCGAGGTTCAAAATCAGGGTAAAAATCACCGTAAGCGGGGACAGCATCACCTTCGACTACTCAGAGACGGACCCCCAGACAACGGGCTTCGTCAACGGGACCTACACCTCCAGCGCATCAGCGACCACGCTGACCTTCTTGCAGATGGTCAACCCGAACATACCGCACAACGACGGCATGATTCGACCCATAAAAATCATCATCCCTCCGGGGACGCTCCTCAACGCAAAATACCCCGCCGCCACTACCTTCGGGAACCACCTCTGCCCACCCAACGCCGATGCCATTATAAGGGCATTGGCACCCGTCATACCGGACCGCGTGACCGCTGGGTGGAACCAGCTCCTCTGCGGTCTAACCAACGGCTGGGACCCTAGAAAAAAGACCAACTTCGTTGATATTTGCTTCCTCGGTTACAAAGGCGGCTCGGGGGCGATGAAGGGCGTGGACGGCTACGACCACATTGGCATGATTGACGCCTCTGGAGGGGTCCTAGACCAGGACTACGAGATGTTCGAGCAGCAGACCCCGCACATTCTCTGGGAGCATGAATACCTCATTGACTCGGCAGGGGCGGGCCAGTGGCGCGGCGGACTAGGTATAGTCACCCGCTACGAGATAGGTGGGGAGAATGTGAAAGTAGTGACATTCGGCGACGGGGACGTTGAGCCCGCCTTCGGCCTCTTCGGTGGGAAAAGCGGGGCTCTAAACTTCATCGAGCTGATCTACCCGAACGGCAAAAGGTACAGGACGACGAGCAAGGATCTTGTGGAGAACGTTCCGCCCGGCACGATCTGGTACCAACAGGCAGGAGGGGGAGGAGGCTATGGTAACCCGCTGTTGAGAGCGGCGGAGAAGGTCGCGTGGGACGTAAAGAACGGCGTAGTCTCGCTCGAGGCCGCGAGGAAGCTCTACGGTGTGGTCATTAACCCAAGGACCATGGAGGTTGATGAGAGGGCGACTGCCCGGCTCCGGAACCGCAGGTTGCACAGAAAAGGAGGGGGAAAGAGGAGGAAAGATAAAAGCTGAAGGAAGTGGAGGGTTCCGGTGAGGCTTTTGCTTCTTAAAGGGCGCAAAATATAAATATTACGTCGCCAGGTTGCTCCGAAAAGTTCTTACGGAGCTGTCAAAAGCTTCATATCGGGTTCGCTTTCTTTCCCGCCCTGTGCCGAGGCTGGTCCTCCGCAACCAGGCTTTCGTAAACATCCTAGCCTCCAGTCTGGAGGTCTACAAGAAGGAGGCCTATGGAGTCCTACTTGGGAGGAGGAGGGGGCGGGACTATGTCGTCAGGTACGTCTTCTCCTACCAGAGCGCCAAGAGGCACTACGACTGGGTAGTAATGGACCCTAGGCGCCAGAACAGGATAGACCAGATACTGAAGTGCCTGATGGACTATAGATACATCGGCGACTTCCACTCCCACATCGACTGGCCCGCACACCTTAGCGACGCCGATAAAAAGGAAATGCGGGAGCTCGGAATTCCCGTCTCCATTCTCCTGCTGGTCAAGGACGCCTCGAGAAGGGCCAGGTGGCGCTTCCTCCAGAGCGACTTCAGCCTCACAGGGACGGTGGGCGACAGGTATTTTATAAAAATCTATGCATACGAATATGACCGCCACTCAGGGAAAATCCGGAAGCTCAGAATTCACTGCCCCTTTGTACACAGGCTCAACCGAGACTCCGCGGCGATGCAACGGCTCAGCCTTCTTTTAAAGAAAAAGAAAAACGGGAACGGTAACAGGAGCAACGGACGGGGCAAGCGACGGGAACTGGCCAGGCGAGGGGAGGGGGCAGTGGGTGCGTGGCACAGTCCAAGGAAATGTCGGAGGGAGAGTTAGAAGGTGGAACGAAATGAGGCCAGAGGCGCCGGAGTGGCTACGAGTTCTGCAGAGACACAGATATGATGAGGGGGGCGGGAACGATGGACGTGATGGAGGGGCGCCGGGTGGATTCCGTCAATTGTCGATGAATTCTGGGTAAAATACTTATTCAAGGACGTTTTCCGCGTTCGGGGGTCCTGGTATGGAGGTAATAAAGTCCGCTGTGGACCCGGATAGCGCTGAATTCAGGGAGAACGAGGCCTTCTACCTCAAGCTCGTGGACGACCTGAAAAAGAAGCTAGACATGGTTCGGCAGGGCGGGGACCCGGAGCTAATTGAGAAGTCCCGCGAGAGGGGAAAGCTTCTCGTGCGCGAGAGAATCGAGGCCCTTCTAGACCCCGATACGCCCTTCATGGAGCTGAGCACCCTCGCGGCCCTGGGGATGTACAACAACGAGGCCCCGAGCGCGGGCATCGTGACCGGGATAGGCTACATCCACGGAAGGGAGGTCATGGTCATCGCCAATGATGCAACTGTAAAGGGCGGGACCTACTACCCCATGACTGTCAAGAAGCACCTTCGCGCCCAGGAGATCGCCCTCGAGAACCACCTCCCCTGCGTCTACCTCGTCGATTCGGGCGGGGCCTTCCTGCCCCTCCAGGACGAGGTCTTCCCCGACAGGGAGCACTTCGGCAGGATATTCTACAACCAGGCCCAGATGTCGTCAAGGGACATCCCGCAGATAGCGGTGGTCATGGGCTCCTGCACCGCCGGGGGGGCCTACGTGCCCGCGATGTCTGACGAGACGATCATCGTGAAGGGCACGGGCACGATTTTCCTCGGCGGGCCGCCGCTGGTCAAGGCCGCCACGGGCGAGGAGGTGACGGCGGAGGAGCTGGGCGGGGCGGACGTCCACTGCCGGAAGTCTGGGGTAGCGGACCACATGGCCACGAGCGACAGAGAGGCTCTGAAGATGGCCCGGGACATCATCGCAAACTTGAACCGGCCGCCCAAGACTTATATCGATGTCGCCCCGCCGGAAGAGCCTCTCTACGACCCGCGGGAGATATACGGAATCATTCCAAAGGACCCCCGGAAGCCCTACGACGTGCGCGAGATAATCGCGCGCCTAGTTGATGGTTCCAAATTCCACGAGTTTAAGGCCCTGTACGGAACCACACTGGTGACGGGCTGGGCCAGAATTCACGGCTACCTAGTCGGCATCCTTGCGAATAACGGCATCCTATTCTCCGAGAGCGCGATAAAGGGGGCCCATTTTATCGAAATCTGCTGCCAGAGAAGAATTCCCCTGGTGTTCCTCCAGAACATCACGGGCTTCATGGTGGGGAAGCAGTTCGAGGCTGGGGGTATCGCCAAGGACGGGGCCAAAATGGTTACGGCGGTCGCCTGTGCCTCCGTACCCAAGTTTACTGTGATAATCGGCGGCTCCTTCGGCGCCGGGAACTACGGGATGTGCGGGAGGGCTTACGGCCCGAGGCAGCTCTGGATGTGGCCCAACGCCAGAATCTCGGTCATGGGCGGGGAGCAAGCCGCCAGCGTTCTTCTGACCGTGAAGATGGACCAGCTATGGAGAAAGCAGAGGGAGCTCGGAGAGCAGGAGAAGGGAAAGCCACCGATGAGCGAGGAGGAGCAGAAGAGGTTCCGGGAGAAAATCATCCAGGACTACGAGACGAAGGGCAGCCCTTACTACAGCACGGCCCGGATTTGGGACGATGGGATAATCGACCCCCTCGACACCCGGACCGTTCTCGGCATTGGCATCTCGGCCTCCCTCAACGCCCCGATTCCGCCCTCTAGGTTCGGCGTATTCAGGATGTGATTAAATTGTCCCTTCGTACAGTGGAGGTAGGGGTGGAGCGGGGGGTCGCAACGCTCGCGCTCAACCGCCCGGAGGTCCACAACGCCTTTAACGACGAACTCCTGCGGGAGCTGACGGAAGCGGTCAGGAGAGTGGCGGCGGACGAGAGAGTCAGGGTGGTGGTGTTGACAGGGAGAGGAAAGTCATTCTGTGCGGGCGCGGACCTCAACTGGATGAGACGCGCCCTCGCCTATACTATGGAGGAGAACAGGAGGGACGCGGGCGCCCTCGTCGAGCTGCTCGAGCTCCTCGACAACCTCCCGAAGCCACTGCTCGGAAGAATAAACGGACTCGCGGTCGGCGGCGGGGTTGGGCTCGTGGCGGTGTGCGACATCGCCGTCGCCTCCTCAGAGGCGAGATTCGGCTTCGGAGAGGTGAAACTAGGGCTGATTCCGGCCATGGTCTCGCCCTATGTTCTCAGAAAAATCGGGCAGGGTGCGGCGAGGGAGCTATTCCTGACGGGCGAAAGGATAGACGCTGAGAGGGCCTGCAGAATAGGTCTGGTGAACGAGGTTGTGGCCCCGGAGGCCCTAGACGCGGCGATTCGGGCGCGAGTTGACGCCCTGTTAACCTCCGCGCCCGGGGCGATCGCCGAGGCGAAGAGGCTCATCAGAATAGTTCCCCGGCTGGAGGCCGAAGAGCTGCGGAACTACACCATTTCGAAAATCGCGGAGCTGCGCGCCTCTGAGGAAGGGCAGGAGGGGATGAGGGCCTTTCTGGAGAAGAGGAAGCCAAGGTGGGCCGGGTGAGGAGAAGGCCAAAAATTTGATAATTAATCAAAGTAATTTGATAATAGAACATGAATAATAGTCTCCCCGTTCTGGTTGCACTCATATTGGGGAGCGCTCTGGCGGTGGCGGTGATCACCCTCCGCCTTCTTCTGAGCGTTCCCCCCTCCCAGAGCCGGAATCTCTCCCTCCTTCTGATGGCAATGGTGGTTCCTGCTTCGCTGATGATGCTCGCCTCAATGGTATTGCAGGAAGGCGCGCTGGCTTTAGCAACCTCACTATGCGGGGACCTTCTGATCTACTGGTCTGTGCCTGTGATTTTACTCATGGTCATTTCGATCGTGCGGCCGGGCGGGAAAGTTCTCAGCCGTGGCATCTATATAGTTGTCTTCATTCCAATGATGGTTCTCACACTTCTGATTCTGGGAGAGGGAATTCTTAACCCAGAGGGGATATTGATGGTCACGTCCACAACACCCCCTTGGGTAAGTCTGGGAAATCTGAATGTCGGGTTCCTGGGACTGGGGATGATTTATTTCATCTCTATTATAATACTCGTCGTTCAGAAATTGCTTAAAGATTCCCATGAAATGAGAACGGAGCTTCTGGAGGTATTGGTCATTTTTATTTTTGTCTTTGTCCTTTTAGTCGTCGTGAGCGTATTCTTCCCCGCCGTTTCTATTTCTATAATATATCCCCTGCTCACCTCACTCCTCGGTCTGGTGCTCTCCAGGGCGAGCCTGATGAAGAGCGACTTCATCATGCCCAGGAAAGAGAAGACGGTTGTTGAGAGAGCGGTTTCGATGCTAAGCCCAAGCGGCACTTATCTCTTTTTGAACGAGAGGGGACAGGCGAGAGAGCTTTTTGGGCTCTATGTAAAAACCGGTATGCCGGGGCTCTGGGTGACAAGGAGGCCTCCGCATGAGGCAAGGAAGACCTACGGGCTAGTCGAAACTCAATTCATATGGCTTACGGGCAAGTGTGTCCCGGGAGAGGTCTGCGTTGAGCCCAGAGACCTAGGGCGCCTGGGGAGGCTGATCGGGACTTTCATGGAGAGCGCTGAGAGATACATCATTCTCATCGAAGGACTCGAGTATCTTTCTGCGAGCGTCGGCTTCTCCAGCCTTCTGAGCCTTATCCACCTCTTAAATGATAAGGTGATGAGTGGGGGAGGAATTCTGCTTCTCGGGTTCGACCCCAAAGCTTTCAAGGATAGCGAACTCGCCCTCCTGAAGAGCGAGGCTACACAGGTGTTTGAGGAGCCGCCTCCGCCCGCTGGCAGAGCTCCAGGGGAGCGACCTGGGGCCGAAGCGATTTGAGATAGGGTTAAAAAACACGAGAGAAAGGGGCTGCGAGGGCCAGAGGCCCGAGCAATTGGCGAGCCCCGATAGGGGCGAGCCTGCGAGCCGAGCGAGCTCGCGAAGCCCTTTTCCGCAAGCGCTTTTGGAAAAAGGGCTTGCGGGCGTCGGGATTCGAACCCGAGCTATTAGCTTGGAAGGCTAAAGTCATGACCACTAGACTACGCCCGCGCTCTTTGCAGATGGAGAGTATAATCAGTCGCATATAATATTTTGCCGGGCGGGAATTCGGGTGATGGGGGTGACGGTAAAGGAGCAAATGCGATTGATGTAAGGCGCGCGCCGCATTACCCTGGGTCGGAAGAAAGGATTGAAGATGTTTGAGGGAGGCTATCCCGTGAGCTGGAGGAGGGGGTGTGACGAAATGTGGTCAGATAGCTTATATGGCCATAGCGCGATTGAGGGGGCCGATATGCGCGGAAGGCTGGTGACTTTCGAAGGTATAGACGGGAGCGGAAAGACCAGTGTGTCCAGAATGGTCTGCCGGCGCCTTAGGGGGGAGGGTGTGAGCTGCGTGTGGACCTGCGAGCCGACGAGGAGCTGGCTGGGCAGGGCAGTGAATCGAGGGAGCGAGGAGAGGTTGTCCGCTTACACCGAAGCGCTTCTCTTCATGGCTGACAGATCCGAGCATACGCGAGAGATCTGGGAGCATCTCCGCAGGGGTAGAAACGTCATCTGTGACAGGTATCTGGACTCCACCATCGCATATCAGGGCGCTCGCCTCGCTCGGGAGACCGGGGGAACTGGAAGCGACGCAGTGAAGTGGTTGGTGGAAATGCACAGACCCTTCGCTCTGGTCCCAGACCTCACGATTCTTCTGCGTGCTCCAGCCCACATCTGCCTCTCCCGCCTTAGGAGCAGGGGGGGGCTGACCAAGTTCGAGAGGCTGGCCTATCTTAGAAAAGTCGCCTGGGTCTACGATCGGCTTGCGCAGAAGGAACCCCGGAGGTTCCGAGTTGTTGACGCAAGACAGAGCATGGAGCTGGTGGTGGCGCAGTCGCTCGAGCATGTCCACAAAATTCTGTAAGAGTGCTGTAGAAAAATTGAGTGTGGGACTCCGGATCGCAACTGAACGTGTCTGGGAAATTTCGAGAGGGAGCCCGGTGAAAAATAGGGATTTGCTACTCCGGGGTCAGGGCCCGAGCGTTGTATGTACGAACCTGATGTGTCAGGGTGGCATGGTGGCGAACGCCGGGAGCTGATACTGGGAGAATTCACGGCGCTACTTCGGCCTGAAACCCTCCCCCTCGCCAAGATAGAGGATGCTGACCTCGGCCATCCCGAGGGGCAGGCGCACGTCCAGAACAAGAGTGCTTTCCGTGCCATCCTCGTCGCGGAGAACGGTCCTAAACTTAGGAGCGCCCGCTAGCTGGGTTACCTCGACCACTCTAAGCCGGAGCGTCTCTCCCACAGCTATTCTACCAGCCATTGTTCCGCCCCCGGGGCCACCCTGCCGAGATATGCTTCTCTCCGAATAAAGTCTTTTCCGGTTACACAACATTTAATACGTCATTAGATATTCTCTCTGTTTGATGGCAGGATACCCACCACCGCAGTCCACGGCCCAGCCCTCAAAGGTTGACTATGAGAAAATCGCAAGCCGTGCGCTAATCCTGCTACGTGAGGGCCGCTACGCCGAGGCTATCGCCTGCTACGACGAGCTACTGCGCCGTTTCCCAACGTATGTGGACGGCTGGTACAATAAGGGCATCGCCCTTGGCGAGCACCTGCACAGGTACGAGGACGCTATCAAGTGCTACGACAGGGGACTCGCTCTCAACCCCAACGACATCGACATGTGGCACAACAAAGGGAAGGCCTACTACTGCCTGGGCCGCTACGCCGAAGCGGTCGAGTGCTTCAACAGAGTCCTCCAGCTAAACCCCCACTATAGAATCTCGCTCGAGGGCAAGGCCGCGGCTCTGAACAACATGGGGAAATACGTCGACGCCCAGCTCGTCGCGGAGCACATTCTAGAAATGTACCCGCCGGGGAACCCAAAGACCTGGAAGGCCCTCTCCATACTCGCAATGGCCCTGAACAACCAGGGCAAGTACAAAAAGGCCCTGGAGGCCGCCAATAAGGCCATTGCCCTCAACCCGAACGACGACGGCGTCTGGGAGACAAAGGGGGCGGCCTTAGCTAGTATGGGAAGATATAGGGAGGCGATGCTCTCCCTCGAGGAGGCCCTCAGGCTCAACCCCAACAACAAAACCGCCCGGGAGCTCAAGGACAGAATTCTGGAGGCGCAGGCGGAGTTCTGGGCCGGGGGAAAGAAAGGGCGTTGAATGATAGGTGGCAAGGGGCTCAATATTTCGTGTAGAGGAGCTTGTGCTTCACGAGAGCGACGCCATTGCCCCGCGCCACCCTCCCGACCGCCTCCGCCCTTAGGCCATGCTTTGAGAACACCTCAGTGATTGTTTCGACCGAGCTCTGGGGCGCTATGAGCGCGAGGCCCATGCCCATGTTGAATGTCTGGTACATTTCCCTGGTGGTCACCCTGCCTAGCTTCTGAATCGCCCCAAACACCGGCTGGGGCGGGAGGGGGTGCTCTATCCTTATCTGGACGCCCTTCCTGAGCCTCAAGAGGTTCCGGAGACCACCGCCGGTGATGTTGGCGATTCCGTGGACCTCGGTTCTCCGGAGGATTTCAATCACCGGGCGCACATAGATATGGGTCGGCCGTAGGAGCTCCTCACCCACGCTGGTCTCTTCTCCGGGAAGGGTGTCTAGTAGATTGACCCCGGCGTCCCTGAATACCCGGCGTGCGAGCGTGAGACCGTTGGAGTGAATTCCCGAGCTCTCCACACCCACCACGACATCACCCACAGCTATCGAGCGGCCCGTCACCTCCCTGCCCTTGTTAACGTACCCGAGGCAGGTTCCTGATAGGTCCAGGCCCCTGACCATCTCCGGGAGCACTGCGGTCTCGCCACCAATTACCGATACGTTGGCGAGCTCCGCGCCGCGGGAGAGCCCTTTTCCAATCTCCGCAACCACCTCCGGCCTCGGGCGGTCCACGGCGATATAGTCGACGAAGGCCAGCGGCTCCGCACCCACGCATATCATGTCGTTGGCATTCATCGCCACGCAGTCTATTCCGACCGTGTCCCATTTGTTCAGGGCCTCGGCGACCATCAGTTTGGTGCCTACGCCGTCCGTGCACATGGAGAGGTAGCAGTCTCCGAAGTCAATCAGTCCGGAGAAGTGCCCACAGAGCTCGACGGGGGCCCCGCGGCCCTCCCGGCGGAACGCGAGCTGCTTCACGAGCGCCGAAATCGCCCTGGACTTGGCGTCAATATCGACCCCAGACCGGGCGTAGGTCATCCCCATTTTTCCACTCCCGTGTATCGTCCTGCTGGTAATTATCACTTGCCCGCTTGCTTATTCTGGCGGCTCTCTCCGCCTTTGCGGGACCTACCAAGGTAATCTCTGACAAGCGCCTCGGTTAGCTCCCCCTTGGCCCTATAAAGCCGCCGAGGTTTTCTTGGGGGGCACCTTGAGAGCACCCAAACCGCAAGAATCGGGAGAGAGATGGTGGCGTCGCCGTAGACGACCACGTTGTTCTTCTTAGGGTCCTTGATCTTACCCCAGGACTTCGCCTCCGATGGCGTTGCGCCCGAGAGACCCCCCGTGTCGGGTCTGGCGTCTGTGAGTTGGATGAAGTAGTCGTGGCCACCCTTGTTCTTCTTCAGGAACTGCCAGAGCATCGGCTGGGTCTGCATGAAGAAGTTCTTGGGCGTCCCCCCGCCGACCTCGACCGCGCCGTTCTTCTCGGACCCAGCAACGATGGCACAGGATTCCAGTATATCGAGGCTCGGAGACGGCTCGAGGGGGCTGCCCAAGGCATATTTCAGAGCGAGATTCATGCCGATAGAGGAGTCGGCGTGGGCGGGGACGTATATTGGAACATCGAGCCTGGCCGCAGCGGCGAGCACGGACTTCTCAGGGTGTGGCGCATTTCTGGCCACCTCCCTCCCTAAATTGTGGTGAATGTCGGCGGTGGAGAAGCGCTCCGGAAGGGTCCTTCTGATGAGCGCTTCTTGAATTACCCAGTCCGTTGCGGTGAGGGCCCCCTCCTCCGGAATGAAGACATCGTATATTCTGGCCACGCCGGCCCTGTGGAGCTCGCTGTCGTCCACTGCAAAGTGCCCCTGAACCACCGGGAAGTTGAAGGGCCTGTGAAGGTCGTGATACAGGTTGGCGCCCGTCGAAACCATCCAGTCTATAAAGCCCGCCTCCATCAGTGAGACGATAACGCCGCCCATGCCGACGGGCGTCATTGCGCCCGAGAGGGTGAGGCATATCGTCGCCCCCTCCTTAATCATCCTCTCGTAGAGCTCGCAGGCCTCGGCGAGCCTCCGGGCATTGTAGCCTGTGCCGGAGTAGAGCTCTACCAGCTCCTCAACGCTCATGCCCCTACGAATTTGGACAGGTTCTATTGTTTTTCCAGAGAGATAGGAATTTTTTTGGGGGTCCGGATGAGAAACCTGGCACTCGGGGCTGGAGGGGGGTGCCTGAGTCCCTTCATCCGCGCGAAATTTCTTGGGTCTTGCTCCTGGTATTCTATCACCCCCTCGAACCTACGGATCCGAAAGGTGGGTGTCTTATTTATCAATTTGGTCGAGCCACTGCAAATGATTATTGTACTGGAGGGAGATCTAGGTCTGTGGCCTATGTTGTCGTGGTCTGCTCGAAGTGCAGGCGGGCGAGGGGAGCCCGCGAAAGTGCGAAAACGGCGAGATGCCCAGGCTGCGGTCGATCCCTCACCCTCCAGAAGCTGAGGAAGTACTTCAGAACGAGTTCCCTGACCGACCTAGCCGAAGCGGTGGGTCGGATGAATGCTCAACTGAGAGGGGGGCTCGAGACTTGTCTGGGGGATAGAAAAGAGAAAGGTAGGGGAGGCACGAGTGGCGGCGAACCTCAGGCCCGCGGGGAGAGGGAGCGCTCGAGCGGTGCGGGCGAGGGGATGACGGAGGTCGGTCACGTAGAAAGGACCAATGGGTCCGCTCGGTTCCGGGAGGGGGAGGGGGTGAGGGGGGCGCGACTAGAGAAAAGGGTTCTGGAGTTCCTGTCCCGCGCGGGGCCCTCCTCAGCCGAAAAACTCGCCGTGGCGCTCGGTGAAAAAATCTCTGTCGCAGAACTCGAGCTCCGCCTTGAGAAACTCAAGCAGATGGGGCTCGTCTACGAACCCTCGCCCGGAAAATACTCGCTGGTGGGTTAGCTCCGGTGGTGCAGAAAAGTGCGGCGGCGTCTAACTTGAATGAGAACGAGGGCTACCGCCACGGAAAAAGCAGTGGCCCCGGCTTCTAGCCCCGGCATCTTCCACAGCTCCCCGACCGCCTGAGCACCCGGCCCGGGGCCGCTACTTTCTATTATCACCGTTTTATCGCTCGGGGTGAAGCGCAGGGCATCGTACCTATCCTCCCGAACTGGGGGGGGACCGGTGTAGGTAAAGCGCCAGGAGACGTAGTAGCTCTGGAGGTGGCCGGCATCGCCGTCATCTATGTAATCCGTCAACCGGTTTGCGTCTCGAAAGAGGAACTGGTCGTTGGCGGTGTCGATATTCACGACTTCCCCCCCGCCGCTTTTGAGCGGGATATAGACCCTGACCCAGGCATGGCCACCCCACGCGCGCCTGGACTGGTCGTACAGAAGGCCAAGCTCCATCCAGACAGGAACCCCCTGAGCTCTTAGCAGGGAGCCGAATAGGTAGGACTGGTCGTCGCAGTCGCCGTTCCTCTCGCTAAGGGTTCTCACGGGGTCCTTCGGCTCCTCTGGGCTGTTACTCATGTAGGCGATGTTCGCCCTGATATACTCATAGACCCTCGTCACCTTTTCGAGAACATTTCTGGTTCCCCCGGCCAACCTCTGCGCTAGCTCCCTGACTGTGGGGTTGCTCGGCTGGAACTTCCAGCAGTCGCCAAGGTATTTTGAGTAGCTCGCTGGAATGTCGGAGACTGTCCCAGAGTCAGCGGGCTTCAGTTTCCACTGCTTGAAGGTCGCTCTCGCGTGGTATCCGATCACAACCTGGAGGTCTCTCCCTCCCGTCAGAGTGCCCGACCACGTCCACTGGGTTGCCGTGCTCGAGGTGGGGGTGGGGTTTGTGCTCAGGGAGACCACCTCCTGCAGGCCTGGAATCGTGCTCGGGATGCTGATGTCCACGCTGTACTCGACGATTCCGCCGCTCGTCCTTGTGACCATGACCCTGTTGAACTCGAACTCCGAGGAGATGGGGTAGCTTCTGTAAACGGGCAGGCCCTTATATACTTCCCTATCTAGAAATTCGCGGAAGCCCGCCATTGCCCCGGATGCCTGGAGGACCCCGAGAACGAGAGCGGTGACAACGATGACGGTGACGCCCTTCACGACGGGCCAGTGGCTCCTCGTCCGTGGTCTGGAGGGCAGCGGCGGCTGGGTGACGCCCATTGGGACTGGGGGGCCCGCCTCGGCTGGAGTATAAAGGGCTCCCGAAACGCCCGGATAGCTCGCATCGCCTCTGAGAGGAGCCGGAGCCTCCTCTCCCGGTTGTGGCCGGAGGAGGCTTCTTCTCAGCTGCTCCTCATGCTCTTCGAGCACGGGGGCTGCGGCGCGGCTCCTCTGCCACTCCTCGAGCGAGGAGGATGCACTCGCACCGGCTACTTGGAATGGCTGCCTGGGCTGGTAGGCCGGGGGCTGGTAGTGCGGATGGAGCGGGGGGGACGGGGGACGGACCGGTGAGGGCGGCCGGGCCGGGGCTGGAGGGGGAACACCGTCCACCGGCCTCCCGGGCCCGGACCGGTTATATATCGGCTGCGGAGCCGCTGGCCCGGGAATCGCTGGCCCGCGCGACTGCTGGCTCTCCCGCGGGTTCCGGCCCCCCGTCTCGACCATCTGGGTTGGGATGCCCCGTCAGATGATATTAAATTATCGGTGCGGGCCCTGCTTCCGCCCTCCGGGTGAGGAGCCCCTCAGAACACGCCGGGGGCGGCGCGGAATCTCCTCTTCCGCCAGACGACGAGGCCGGCGGCGGAGGCCACAATGACGGCAGCGGCGCCGCCGGGGAGAGCATAGCTCGTCCAGGACTGAGCACCGGTACCGGACCCTCCCTGACCCCATGACGCGCTCCCGTTTTTCCCCGTGGTGTTCTGCAGCGATGAGTTCAGGTCCGGCGCGCCCAACACCGCTATTACGGCGGTTACAGTGGTCGTGTCCTGGAGGCCCAGGCAGACCGCCCTCCCGTCCACACGTAGCGTGGCTTCTGTTTCCCGCGTGCCTGAGGGGACTACCACCACTACTGTGAAGTTCTGGGAACCGCTGCTCGTAAACACCATTGAGGAGGGGGAGACCTCGCTCGCCCAGCCCGTGTCAACCTGGCTGGAGAGGTCCACAACGGCCCTGACAAGCGGGAGCTTCTCCAATTTCGCAGTTCCTTCGAACGTGACATTTGTGTCGTGGAGGGAGGTGGAGTTCACCGAAGTATGGACAGGATTGAGCTCCAGCGTCAGCTGGGGCACTATCGGGCCCTGCGCTGCGGCGTGGGGCAGCATCACAAGGATGATTGACAGTGCAAGGGGGAGCAGACGCATCACTCAATTATCTGTCCCTGGAGCTATAAGTAATTTTCTGAAGGATATATAAAGCTCAGCCCCGCCCCAGCCTCCTCCGGGCCGCCTCGCACGCCAGAGTTACCGGGTCCAGCGTCGGGGCGATGGGCGGGGCGTAGGCTGTCTCTAGCCTCGCCATTTCCTCCACGCTAACCCCGGCGAGAATGGCGACGGCGAGAGCGTTGATTCTCATGTGCACCCTCTCCATGCCGACTATCTGCGCTGCGAGAAGCCTCCCGCTCTCGGGATGGGCCAGCACTTTGACGGTGAGCGGCTTTCCACCTGGGAAGTAGGACGGAAGGGTGGAGCCTGTGAACTTTCCGGCGACCGGCTCGATTCCAGCGCGTCTGAGCTGCTCCTCTGTCGGCCCCACGGCGGCGAGCTGCATTCCGAAGGCCTCGCTCACGCGGGTGTTTAGGATGCCGGGCGGCATCTCGGCCGCTCCACCGGCGGCGTTCGTGCCCGCCACGATGCCTTGCCGGGTCGCCACCGTGCCCATCCCCACGGCCACAGGGGCGCGCGTTATTAAATCGATATATTCTGTGCAGTCGCCCGCGGCGTAGATGCCCTTGACCGAAGTCTCACATCTCGAATTTACCTTTATGTTCCCAGTCGGCCCGATCTCGCACCCCGCATTCTTCGCGAGCCCGGTGTTCCCACTGGCGCCCGTCGAGAAAACCAGAAGGTCCGCGAGAAGCTCTCTCCTCTCGCCCGTCGAGACATTCTCGATGACAACCCCCCGCACTCGCCCTTCCCCGAGCACTGCCACAGCCCGGTGGCCGCAGTGCATTGCAACACCGCTTTTCTCAATGAGCTCCCTCGCCGCGGCCGCCATGTCCGGATCCAGAGAGGCGAGAAGGATTTCTGGGAGAATTTCTATCATGGCCACCTCCACCCCCCTTGCACACAGCGCCTCTGCCATCTCAAGACCTATCAAGCCCGCACCGACAACAACTGCGCGCGCGCCCCGGACCGCGCGGTCGGCAATCGCCCTTCCGTCCTCGATGGTTCGCAGGAGATGGATGCCTTCGAGAGGTGCTCCAGAGCGCAGGGCCCCCTCGACCGGTGGCATCCGGGGCGAGGCGCCAGTGGCGATGACGAGAGAATCATAATTGAGCTCCTCGCCACCATCCTCCCCCACTGGTCTCACCGCTACTGTTCTCTTTGAAGTGTCGATGCTGAATGCCTCCGTTCCGAGTTTGAGTTCTATGCCTGCCCTCCTGAACCACCCCTCGTCGAACTCTATCAGGTCGTCAAAGGACAGAATTCTTCCTGAAATGGCGTAGGGGAGGCCGCAGCGGGAGTACATTGTGTGCCTTTCGAGATTGACCAGAATCACCTCTGCCCTTCGGCTGGTCTTCCGAGCGAACTGGGCCGCGGTGCTTCCTGCGGCGCCGCCCCCTATTACAACCACTCGCATTCGTATCAGGACGTCAATGGCTTGCTGGAAATAAGCTTTGCCGGGCTCTCATAAGAATGGCGCCAGTACTCTAAAGGCGAGCCCTCCAATCAGAAGGGCGAGGCCGATTTCTATGAGTGTCACGAGGGTCGCAAACCTCCAGCCCTCTTCCTTCACGAGAGCAGCGATGGTTGCTATGCAAGGGATGTAGATCATCATGACCAGGGTGAAAACGAGCATTTGGAGGGGGGTCATCACCGATGGGATGTCCGACGTGCCGGCCATGGCCGCGAGAAGGGCGACGCCAGCCTCCTTTCGTAGAATTCCTAAAATGAATAGTACACCTGTGAACTCGGGCAGGCCGAGCCAGGCGACTGTGACGGGGGTCATGGCGGAGGTGATGTCGTCGAGCCACCCCAGCAGCCTGAGAAGCTCTATTGCCGTGCTGCCCACCACAATCAGGGGGATCGCTATCGTGAGGAAGGGCCGGAAGCGGGTCCAGGCCTGTTTCGCGACCACACGCGGGAGGGGGGTCCTGAACGGCGGAATCTCCATGATTATTCCGCGCGAGTGTCCTCTCATGAGCGCGTGCATAACGCGTCCAAGGCTGAATATCAGCAAGAAGTCGAAAAGATAGAGCCCCATCGCCCAGGCTGGGCCCATGTAGGTCCCGACGATTCCCAAAATGACAACGGTTCTGGCGGAGCAGGGGACAAGGGTGGAGAGGAAGGTCGCGATGAGACGGTCACGCGGCGTCTCTATAATTCTGCAGCCCACAGTGGCGGGCACGTTGCACCCGAAGGCCACAATGAGTGGAATGCTCGCCTTTCCATGAAGCCCCACGAAATGGCAGGGGCGGTCCATGATGAAGGCTATTCTAGGCAAATAGCCCGAGTTCTCCAGGGCGCTCAGGATGAGGTAGAAGGGGAGGAGGAAGCCCAGCGCTACGCCGAGAGCGGCCGAGAGGCCGAGCACCGCCCCATTCCAGAAGAGCTCGCTCCAGAAGCCCCCCACGTGGGGGTTGAGTGCCTCGAAGCCATCCTCGATTGCTGATGCAACCCACCCTCCAACCCGCGAAATCAGAAAAAGTATCGAGAGCATCACGACGAGCATTATCACGTACCCCCAGACGGGGTGCATGCTCATCGCGTCCAGCTTCTCCGCCCTGGAGCGCCTATCGCGCATTATCAGAGTCTGCACCTCAGCGACAATTCTACCCACCAAGGCGTATCTCTCGGAAGCTATGACCGTCGGGCACGGCTCCCGGTGAATCGCGGAGCATTCCTCGGAGAGAACCTCCACGGCCCTGCGTATCTCTGGGTATTTCGAGGACAGCTCCTCGAGAAGCCGCTCGTCGCCCTCAAGAAGCCTGAGTGCGGCCCACCTCGCTGGGTAGTGGACTACCAACCTGTTGAGCAGGCTCTCCAGCTTCTGGAGCCTCTTCTCCACCTCCGGACCGTAGCGAGGGCTGGGCATTGGATGCGTTTTTCCTATCTGTTCCAGCGCGGCGTCGACGAGCTCGTGGATTCCCTGCCCTCTGACCGCCACCGTAGTGACAACGGGAATCTGCAAGAGTTCCGACAGCCTCGCTGCGTCAATCACCACACCCTTTTTTCTCGCGACATCAGCGAAGTTGAGCGCGAGGACGACCGGCACACCGAGTTCTAGAATCTGCAGGGTCAGGTAGAGGTTTCTCTCGAGAGCTGTGGCGTCCACAACATTGACGACGACGTCCGCTTTGCGGGAGAGCAGGAAACACCTGGTGACCTCCTCGTCCGACGAGAATGGGGAGAGAGAGTAGGTCCCCGGGAGGTCGTAGACCCGAATTCTCCTGCCGTGGTGGTCGAGAGTACCCTCGGCCACTTCGACCGTCTTCCCCGGCCAATTCCCGACGATCTGCTCCAGCCCCGTGAGCTGGTTGAATATGGCGCTCTTTCCGACGTTCGCGTTGCCCACGAGCGCGAGTACGAGCTCATCTCCTGCGCCAAGCCGGATGGTCTCGTCCCTCACACTCCCTTCTCCCTCCATCCGGCGCTCCCCCAGGACTCATGTCTCCACGAAAATCCTCGAGGCGATTCCTCGCCCGATCGCGAGGCAGCAGCCCCTAACCTCCACTTCCACGGGGCCCTTCAGCGGCGCCTCACGGAGGAGGCGCACGGGTGAGCCGGGCGTGAGTCCCATCTCGGCCAGCCTCCGTACCACACCTCTCCCTCCATTGATGAACGCCACCTTAGCGCTGGAGCCAGGCTTGAGAGAGGTCAATGGGGTGGGCTTGGCTCGCTCCTTCGCAGCGCCGCCGGCTTGCGTGCACTCCGAACACCTTGGCTCGCCCACGTCACACGCCGGTATCGGGTTGCCGTCCGGGCAGCTCTCCGGGCCCCCGAGGCTCCGGCAGAGGGCTCGCTCAGTCTCATCAGATAGGGAATGCTCCATTCGGCAGGCTTCGACATGGGCCCTCCGAGGCATCATGCGCAGGACCCTCGTCAGAAAAACCTCGAGGAGCCTGTGCTTGCGCTTCAGCTTCTCGGCGCGCCTCCGGCCCCGGGGGGTCAAGGAGGCACCTTTATAGCGCGTGTAGCGGACCATGCCGTCCCTGGAGAGCCTCTGGAGAGCCTCGGTGACGCTGGCCGGGGTGACCCTCAGCCTCTTGGACAGCGCCGAGGTCTTGGCTGTACCGTCGCTCCCTCCAATGTCTAGGATGGCCTCCAGGTACTCCTCAGTCTCCTCCTTCGGCATCGCTCCCCTCTGGAGGAGGTTTAGGGCACCCTAAAATATAATATTTTCGGTGGAACCCGAGCCGTTGCTTGGGTGGCCGCGCGCGGGCCGCAGGAGCCCAGATCCCCTCCCGCCCCTGGGCCGCGGAACCCCCGCGCGAGGGCGACAGGTTAATAACGCCCATCCCTCTCTCTCCACCAATGCGATTCCCAGACCCGCTCAATTCGATTTACGAGGGTACCGTCTACCGCCCACCATCGGAGGCAACCAGCCTGATTCTCCAGGCTACCATCGGCTGCTCATACAACAGGTGCACTTTTTGCGTTTCCTATCTGGACAAGAAATTTAGGGTGAAGTCCCTCGAGGAGCTCGAGAGGGATGTGAGGGCGGTCCTTCCATTTTTTAGGGACACCAAACGCATATTCCTAGCTGACGGCGACGCTCTCACGATTCCCGCACCCCGCCTCCTGCGAATTCTGGAGATGCTCCGCAGGTACTTTCCGAGGTTGGAGAGGGTGGGCGTATACGGCTCCCCAATGAATATCAAGAGAAAGACCTGTGAGGAGCTGAAGGCGCTCAAAGAGGCTGGGCTGGGAATTGTGTATCTCGGTCTGGAGAGCGGCTCCGACACTATACTGAAAGCGGTGAGGAAAGGGGCGAGCTCCGAGGACATGATCGACGCAGCCACGAAGGTCAGAGGAGCTGGCATCGCCCTATCGGTCATCTGGATTCTCGGCCTCGGAGGAAGGGAGAGAACTGAGGAGCACGCACGGGAGACCGCCCGCGTGCTGAATGCGATGGACCCGGAATACGCCGCCGCCCTGACGCTGATGCTCGTCGAGCCAGCGCCGATATGCAGGGAGGTCGAGGCGGGGCGGCTGACGCCGCTCGGCCCCGCCGAATCGCTGATGGAGCTGAGAAGGGTGGTCGAGGGGCTGGAAGTATCCAACTGCGTATTCAGGGCGAACCACGCCTCAAACTATGCCCCGATTGGTGGCACCCTTCTGGGCGATAAACAAAAGGTCCTGGAGCAGATAGACCTCGCGCTGAGGGAGAAGGCCTTCAGGCCAGAGTGGATGAGGGGGCTATGAGTTGATTTTAATTAATAACTGATTTGAAACGAGGTAATGTAAATTATTTGAAAAACTCAATCGCCGGGTTGTCGAGCATAGCGATCAGGACGTTGGCCCAGGTCAGCTTTCGTCTCTTCACCTTCGCTCTGTCGCTCATGTCGAGCTCGTCGGGGTCTGTGTATGGAGGACCGCGGTCACTCGCGAAGTCGAAACCGACGAGTGTTATCCTTCTCGCGCCAAAGTGGTCCGCAAGATAGACCGCCCGGTCACCGTCCGTGAAGCCCCCGAAGTTGTGCAGGTGCTTCACTGGAGCGGACTGGCTGGTGACAACGAGCTTGCCCCTGAACTTAGGCACCCACTCTCTCAGCGCCGGGATGTTGTCCCCGTGTGCCAGGACGACCACTATCGCGCCCCTCTCGTTTGCGGCTACCTGGTCTTCGACTTTGCCGTCAAGGTCCGTCACAATAATGTCCGGAACGATTCCCTTTGCCATCAGGGCCGAGGTCGCGCCGTCTGCCGCCACGAGAGTCCCGTGGAATTGCTTGCTCTCGAGCGCCTCCCCGAGGCTTGGTCCATCACCGAACACACAAACCTCCCTGTCGGAAAGCTGCTTCCTCAGCTCCTCGGGGCCGGCTAGCTCGTGGCCCTCTGAGAGCCCGGCCAGAACCTCTGCCGCCTCTTCGTCCTTAGAGCGGTCGTAGCCGAAGTCGAGCAGGATTTGCTTGTAGTACTTCTCCCACTCGCTGAAGTCCATTGCACTGGCCACTAATAGATGGTTAGATATATAGGTTGCGCAAGCCCGGGCCAACGGGGTTCCCTGCCCAACCATTAATAACCTTCCCGCCCCATCCGGGGGCGGAGGTCTTCGCTTGGAGTACGACCGTCGGTGGAGGAGAATCGGACTTGCCATCGAGAAGTCGCGCGCCCGGGCCTTTGTTGTCCACTACCCAGCGAATATCCGATACCTCTGTTGCTCCCATCTATACACCGCAGCTCCGCCAACCTATCTCGTTTTCACGAACGGTGAAGCCCCCCTCGCTCTCACGTCCTTCCTCGAGAAAAACAGAACAGAGGCGGAGTGCGCCGTGGGCTCGGTCAGGGTCTGGGGGCGCCTCCCCGGAAGGAGGTCGGAGGGCAGGACCGCGCCGGTTGCGCTGAGGCGAATTCTTAAAGGGCTCGGCGCCGGGAGAGTTCTCGTTGACAGGAGAATCGAGGGGCTGGGGAGCCTCAAGCAGACGCAGCTCGACGTAGTGGAGAAGATGCGCGCCATAAAGAGCGATGAGGAGCTGGCGCTGATAAAAAAGGCCTGCGCCATCGCGGACAGGGGGGCGAGGGAGCTGCCATCGATTCTGAAAAATGGAATAACGGAGCTAGAGGCGGCGGGAGAGCTCGACCGCCTCCTTCGCTCGGAGGGCGCGCAGGCGCTCGCGTTCCCGACGATCATCGCCGCGGGGCCTCACGCCGCCTACCCCCACCATGACAGCGATATGACGGTCATCAGGGACACGATGGTGGTTTGCGACTTCGGCGTATATGTGGGGGGATACTGCTCCGACATCACCCGGACGATTGCCGTTGGAACTCCTCCACGGTCCCTCCTGATGGCCCACGGAGCGGTTCTTGCGGCGCTCAGGGCAGGCGTGAGGGCCGTTGGGCCGGGGAAGAGGCTCAGCGCAGTGGACAGGGCTTGCAGGCGCGCTCTCGAGGCCCGAGGGCTAGAGAAGTACTTCGTCCACTCAACCGGCCATGGACTGGGGCTCGAGGTCCACGAGGCTCCAGCGGCCGGCCCATTCTCGAAAGATGTGATGAAGAGGGGTATGGTTTTCACGGTGGAGCCCGGGGTCTATATTCCGGGGCTGGGCGGAGTGAGGGTGGAGCAGGACGTTCTCGTGACCACTTCGGGAGCGAGGGTGCTCACGCGGGCGCCCTGCGGCCCCTGAGCGACCGCACCACAATGTTTAATACGCTTCTATAACGATAATTGACCGGATGGGTTTTTGGCGCATGGAGCGGAAAGGGTACACGGGGAGGGGCGATTGTCGATTCTTGAGCTTTCCGGGCAGGCGGCGCGGGGGGTTCCCGCGCCTCCGCTTAATTATTCTGGCCACGGTGGTTTCGGTGATCGTGACCCCTCTCTTGCCGCTTCTAGCGGCTGGGCCGCCTGAGCCCCCCATGCCCTCAACAACCTACGGCGTCCTCGAGGCCCTTACGGCCCTCCAGGCCACGATGCGCTCCCTCTACAACTCCCCGGCGCTTCTCAGGGAGGCGCATGGGGCGATAGATGCCATCCAGCCCTTGAAGATGGAGAAGGTCTTGCCCTCACTCGAGTACGAGCTGGTCGAGCCGGAAATGCCCTCCTTCACCCCTCCCGGCATTTTCACGGATGCGGAATCAAACACCGACCTCAACGGCACCTCGATACTCGAGTGGCTCCTTCAGGGCCCCCTCAATTACTGGGTCTCCACGCTGCACGGAGGCCTGAGGACTTGGAGCAGGGGGAGCCTCCGGCCCACGCTGGATTTCAGGGTGGACGAGAGCGGCGTCCACATCGTGGACTGGGAGAGGTGGGTGGAAGTGGACGCCGATGGGAACCTCTCGACCGGGAACGCCTCGGGGAGCGAGCTCCGGGCCCGACTCTCCGTCACTATAGAGAACTACACATTTGAAAGGCCGCACCTGGTCAGCATTATACCGCCCGAGTTCTCGGACTGGCAGTTCAACTTCAGCGGGGGCATAAGGGCGGAGATCGAGAGGCTCGCCGGCCCCGCCGCCCCCCTGCCTGTAGAGGTCTCGTTCCTGAAGTCCTTCACATATCAGGGCCTCAACTATATCTGGATAATCAGCCTCAACTTCACGGATTTGCCCCAGCGTTTCGAAGCCTCGGTCACCGCGGACAAGGTCAACACCCACGGGAGCCTGCGCGAGATTCTCGGGGAACTGCTACAAAACTTCACGCTAGGCAACGCATCCCTCATCGGTGACATATCTGGACCCTACAACATCAGTATCTCCACGGGTCCCCTCGACAGCCTCTCGATGATGCTCGGATACGCCAAGGCGGTCTCGCGGAGTCTCGTCGAGAGGAGCTGGCTCAGAATCGACCTCAGCACCGCCCCCGGCTTCTTCGCTGTGCCGGAGAAGATGTCGGTCTGGTTGGATAGCCCCGCTTTTAACATGCCCTTCAACCACCTCCGCTGGAGCGCGGACGCGCCCTGCCGTGTCGAAGCCGAGGTCTCGGTGGACAGGGGGAACCTGACCTACGGAACCCTCTCCATCCAGAGCGCCCCGGAGTCCATGGTCCTCAGGCTGGACAACGCTTCTGCGGAGGGGAACTACGCGCGCTTCGAGGCCTCGGCACGGATAGCTCGCTTCGAGTACAATGAATGGGAGTTTTACAGCAAGGACAGAAGCGAGTACAAGCACATGCACGTCCTACTCACAGACGTCCCCACGCTCATCGAGTTCCGTGGGACCTTCGAGGTCGGGGGCGCCTCCCCGCTCATCATAAACAACGAGCCGGGGATGGGTCTCGTCGCGCGCCTGATCGACAGCGTCATGGTCCGATTCGCAGGCAAGTTCGCGACCATCGCCCGGACCCTGAGGTCGATTCCTGAGAACGTCCTCAGGATGCCAGAGAGGGATGGCTGGGTCTCGCTCTCCATGCCGCAAGAGCAGCGCCTGGGCGGGCTCGAGCTCTGGCTCGCGAGTGGGCCCTATATACTAAGGGAGGGAAATTTTCTATCCTTCTACAACCTCTCCCTCCCCACGTCGGCCGGCTCGGTGATGAACATCTCCTTCAGCGCCCGCCTCTCGGGCCTCGCAGGCCTCGACGGCGACTTCAGGAACGGAACCTTCATAAACCTAAGGAGCTCGACGAAGCAGGGCCTGACGGCGCTCTTCGTGGACGAGCCCCGCAGGTCCAACGCTACGCTGGAGGTCTTGCCCCTGCCCTCCGTTTTCGTGCTCGAGCAGTCGCCCTCGAACAGGACCCTGAGGGTCTCGACGAGCGAGAGCATAGAGCGCCTCGTCTACACTGGCTGGGTCAGGGAGCACTTTCTGGGCATATCGGTCGAGGGCCTGCCCGAGAGCATCAGTGTGCGCCAGAGCCCGGAGGAGCTCGTCATCGAGACGCCCCCCGAGCGCCCCGTGGAGAGACTGGGAATTCTCGCGACCGACAGCGAGCTCTACTCGCTCAGAGGCAACCACATCGTGGTCAGGTCCGGCGGGGGCGGCACCTCCTTCGGGGCCTCCTTCTCCGGCCTGACACGGCTCGGCCTTGCCACGGGAGAGAACGGGAGGGTCGAGCTCGGCCTGAGGACGGACGAGCCCCTTCGGGTCTACATCGACAACACCACAGAAGACTTCGCCGCTAGGCTCGTCATTGACCCGATGCCTGCGGAGCTCTCGCTCGGCATGGGCACCCTTCTGGGTGGCTGGGGACTAGAGATACCGGACCTGATGGGCGCCACGAGCATCGTGGGCTTCTCCACCGCGGTTTTCGCGGTAACCGAGCTCGGCGAGGACATCCTCAATGTGGCGGAACGAATCTCCGGATTCATTGAGGAGCAGGTCTCCGGCCTCGGCCGGAACTCCACCATAATCATCCGCGCCCTTTCCGACACCACCCTGATAGGCGACATCCAGAGGGGGAGGCTGGTCGAGGCCCCTTGGGTCCACGGAATAGCCTCCAGGCAGCTCCAGCCGCAGGGAAGGAACACCACATGCTTTAGCACACGCCTCTTCCTCAGGCTGGGCCGGGAGACCTCGCTCTCGAGCCGGAGCGAGGGCGACGAGCTCGGCTTTTCCATCGCAATAAAAGGCTTCCACCCGCGCCACGACTGGATGGCTCTCGACATGGAGAATGTCGCGGGGAGGGACATCCTTGCCTACCTCACAGGTCTCCCCTCCGCTCTGGACCTCTCTATTAATGGCACCGTCTCTCAGAACGCAACCTACGGCCGTGAGGTACTAGCGGCGGGGCTCGCGCTTAGGGCCTCTTCCGCGCTCGGGCCGTTCCTCGTCTCCCTCTCGCGCCTCCCCCCAATGAGCACGCGCTTCCTAGCCTTCGGCTCGGCGCTGCCGGAGGAGATGGACGTCCGGGGATGCATGGGCGAGCGGGTCGGTATAGATTATAAGGCGACCTCTAACCTCGAGCACCTTTTCATAAAAAACTCCAGGCTTGTCAGGGACTTCTGGCGCTCCAGCACCGTCCTTCTGCACCAGCTCCCCCTCTCGCTCAACGCCTCCCTGGACCCCCCGCCATCCTTCGAGGCGCGGGACCCGCCGACGCAGATTCTACCGGAGCTCTCGCTTCAGAGCGACAGGGCGGACCTGGACATTTTCATAGACCTCGACGGCCGGGCGACTGGCCAGAGGAGCTCCTACCAGGTCGAGGTGAAGGACGCGGGCAGGGTCCTGAGCGCGCGGCACTCGGGCGGGTTCTACAGAATTCGCTCGGACGGTGTCGAGGAGCTGTACCTGCGCGTCCGGGACCTCCCGTATCGGGAGGGTCTGAGGATAAGGGCGCTGGGCCTCTACGCGGAGGCTCTGAAGTCCCTGGACCTGGGCTCGTCTCTCGTCTTCGGCTCCTACCCGACCTTCAGCCTCTGCGGGCTCAGCGCGGACACCCTGCAGCTCTCCGTCAGAACCAGCTTTGGTCCCGGAGGGGGGGATGGGGAGGGGAGGCTCGTGCTGCTCGATTCGCGCAGCCGCGGCCCGCTCCCGCTCGGGATGCAGCTATTCTCGAATGGCCTCGCGCTCGGGGCCTCGAGGGGCGATGACCATCTTCTCGTGCCGCTCCCGGTGGCCTCCCTGCTCTGGAGCCTTTTAGGGGGATGATGACGGTGAGCGATGATGCGGTGCTGAAGAAGAGGAGGCGGAGGGCGGTGGCGCTCGTCGCCCTCCTCATCGTCCTGCCGCCGCTACTCTACTTCGTAGTCATCCCGCGCACGGAGCTGAAGGTGAGGGTCTTTTACAACGAGGGGGTGCTGAACCGAATCAACATTGACCCCGAGCTCCGTAACGCGGGCACGCTCGCCCTGGAGAGGGTGATTCTCCGAGTTGAGGTCGTGGACTCCAAAGACTCAGAGATGGGTGAGAGGGAGTACAGGGTGAGTTCGGTGCCGGCGTTCGCGCCGCCCCATAGACTCGACGCCCTGACCTTCAGGGGCGACCAGTACGACAGCTACACGATTATCATCACAATCGAGTTCGTGGCGGGTGGAAAGTGCTTCAAGGCCCGGTGGTCCCACACCACAGGGGAGCCGTGGATGAATCAGGAGTGGGAGGACTCCATATTCTCTTTTTAAATAGGTCCGGGATGGTCTCCGCAACTCTGGCCCGAATTCATCAGTCTCCCTCCCACCCGCTCAACCGAGGAGGTCTGGGGCTGACCGGGCTCTTCATTCCCAGGAGATGGTCGCAGGCTCCATAAGGTATTTCTATCCCTACCTCTTTTTGCTGCGCGGGCCGCAGTAGCTCAGCTGGGAGAGCGCAAGACTGAAGTCCTGCGCACAGCCTCAGGGCGGAGATCTTGAGGTCGCTGGTTCAAGTCCGGCCTGCGGCACACTTTTTCTTATCTAGGCTATTGTTCCAAAGAAAAAGTGCACAAAAAGAATGCTTCGCGCGCGGGCAGCTTCGCCGCCCGCAGGCTCGCCCCTATCGGGGCTCGCCTCTCGTGCCCGACGCTCGTCATCTCACTCACCCCACGAGGTCGGGCACATGCGCCCTCTTCCCCCTCCCAACTTCCTAAAAGTGCACAAAAATAACTGCGCGCGCGGGCGGCTTCGCCGCCCGCAGGCTCGCCCCTATCGGGGCTCGCCTCTCGTGCCCGACGCTCGTCATCTCACTCACCCCACGAGGTCGGGCACATGCGCCCTCTTCCACGGCGCGACCTCGATGGCTCAGTGGATCAGATCCTCGAACTCCTTCACGAGCTCTGGGTACTTCTTCTGGATGAGGCGCAGGATTTCTATTGTGTTGACCCTCTCCAGCTCCGCTGAGGCCAGCACCTCGCAGGCCTTGTCGAATGTCTCGTCTGAAAGGGTGACGAGCTTCTCCTTCGCCATCCAGTTCCTGTACATCTGGTCCTCGAAGATTCTCCTCCAGCCCCTCTCGTACTTCTGGAGGAACTGACGGCTCGCGTCGCCCGTTCGCGCGGCCTCGGCCGCGACCTCGCCCGCAACCCTCCCCGCGCGGCAGGCGTTCGCCACGCCGCCGCCCGTCAGGGGGTCAATCTGCCGGGCCGCGTCGCCGACGAGCATAATTCCGTCCGCCACGACGCTCTCGAGCGGCTGGCAGCAGGAGACCGCGCCCGCGATCTCCCTGATGGGGCTCCCCTTCGCCAGCTCCGGGTGCTTCGCTATGAAGGCGTCGAGGTAGCGCTTCGCCGCCCCCCTCTCCCCCGGCCTTATCTTGCTCAGCTGGACCCCGATGCCCACGTTGGCGCTATCCGGGCCCTTCACGAAGACCCAGATGTATCCACCGGGCGCGCAGGAACCGATGTAGAAGTCGTTGAAGTCGGGGTTGATGTCGACGCCCTTCAGGGTATACTCAAAGCAAACATTTATGTCTGAGGGTTTCAGCGACGTGTCTATCCCAGCCCATCTGCCGAGCTGCGACTCGAAGCCGTCGGCTCCGATGACCACTTTGGCGTGGATGTCGATGAGTTCGCCCATATGCCTAGCCCTGACGCCCGCCACCCTCCCTCCCTCGCGAATCACGCCCACGGCGCTCGTCTTGACCATGACCTCCGCGCCCGCGTCCGCCGCCTCCTCCGCCAGCGTCCTGTCGAACTCGTCCCTCTTGATCACATAGCCGCACTCGTTGCCAGCCAGCTTCTCGGTCAGCGTCACGACGTGCCCGGCGGGTGATATGATTCTGGCCCCCTTGACCTCGTGCGATATCCATCTCTTATCGGGGCGAATGCCCAGCTCCTCGAGCCAGGCGCGCGCGATGCCCTCGCCGCAGCGCACCGGCGAGCCGATCTCCTGCCTCTTCTCTATTATCAGGGTCCTCGCTCCTGCGCGAGCGGCGTGCCTCGCGCTGACGCTGCCCGCGGGCCCTGCACCGACGACGAGCACTTCCACGCTCCGCTCCGCGCTCATCCGGAGCCCTCCATCGAAATCGCTCCGGCGGGGCAGGCCCTCGAGCAGATGCCGCAGCCCGTGCAGCCCTCGCCGAACTCCACCCAGACCTCCTCGAGGGTCGCGGCGTTCTCCGGGCAGGAGCCTACGCAGGCCCCGCAGTGCATGCAGCGCGTCCTGTCAATCACCGGCCTCTTCCCCATCCTCTCATCCCGCCTGCGGAGAACCCTGAGAACACTTAAATTTATTGTAGCGTTTACTACTACTTATGAAAGTCGAGGAGATGCGTCGGATTCTGAAGGAGAGGGGTGTGGCCGAGCTCGCCAGCTCCATTGACCTAGCAGAGGAGTTCAGGGAGGCCTCGGAGAGGCTCGGTCTGCTCGGCCTCTCGCCCTACGAGGCGATGAGCTACATCGCCCTCGTGGCGCGGGGCTACGGAGACGCTGAGAGCATAGCCTCGACGGCCCGGATTCCGCGGACCTCGGCCTACAAGGTGCTGCAGGCGCTGAGGCAGAAGGGCTTCGCCGTCGCGACCAGCGGGAGGCCCGTCATTTACAAGCCGGAGCCCCCCTCGAGAATCCGGGAGAGGGTCCAGTCGGGAATCTCGGAGACCTTCGACAAGCTCGAGCTCCTGCATGAAATCGTGGCGGACAGGGGAGAGCCGCAGCTGATCTACACGATCACTGGGAAGGAAAGGGTCCTCGCGAAAATCCGGGAGCTGCTGGACGTCGCCACAAGCTCGTTCGTCATCTGCACCCCCTGCTTCTCGGAAATCAGGGAGTATCTGGGAAAAAAGTTCACGAACGCTATTCAGAGGGGAGTCAGCGTCACGGTCATCACGACCCCCTTCCAGAGGGTCAGGGACAGTGTCAGGGTCATCCGGAACGACTCCCTTCTGGTCACGGACGTCATCAGCGACGGCCAGAGGGCGCTGCTCGCCTCGCTCGACCTGAGCGCCTGCGGCTTCACGGACAACGCCGAGCTCTCAAAGCACCTCGAGCGATTTCTGGAGTATCTGGTCGCCGAGTCGCAGAGGAGCGGCCGCCGGGCATCCAGAGCCACGCGCGCCGGGCCCGCACCCCGGAGCGCTGTGAAGGGGGAGGGGGACAGGCCCGGGGGCCCTCAGGGGCCGGAGTAGAGCCCCGGGCTCAGGCGCGGTATGAGGGCGGCAATCACGGCGCTCTCGGTCAGCCTCCTCCTGTCCAGAGCCCCTCTCGAGAGATAGCCCACCACGCCCCCCTTCCTGCCGATGCGCTTTATCCCGGTTATCCCGCCCATCGCCCCGCCCACGGTCTCGCCCGCGCGAACCCTCTCAATCACCGCCGGGGGGTATCTGAAGCCGGGGCCGTGGCCCAGCGTCACCCTTCCGCCCCTGTCCGCAATTGCGCAATATTGGACGTCGAGAAAATCGCGCAGGGCCCGCAACCAGAAAAGGCCCGCCTCGATGCCCACCCCGAGGTCCGCGCGGCTCCGGCGGAGCGCCTCCCTCGCGCGGTTCACCGCTCCCCGGATTACATCATTCCCGATGGGCTCGGCCGGGACGCCGGGGCTCACCCGGACCGACCTGACGCTCACCCTCCTGCCCCTGAAGACCCGCTTCAGCGCCGCCCTGACCGCGGCGAGCTTCACCGGGTTTGTGGAGCCGACGGCGACCCTGAGCCTCCTCAGCCGCCCCTCCCGGTCGAGCTCGCCCGAGCGAATTCTCGAGGAGGACACGGGGAGGCCGTCCTCGGCGGGGACCATCGGGACGGTTATTATGGCCAGAGGCCTGAGGCCCCTCGCGCGCCTGAGGCGGTTTATCCGGCGGGCCACGGGCTCCGTCTCCTCCGAAACAACAATGGCGTCGAAGTCCTCTGTGGCCGCGGCCCCCTCTCGGCTCTCCAGCCTCACGACCCTGAAATCGGCCCCTATCGACCTCAGGAAGCGAGACACGGCCGCGGCCCTGACCGCGTAACTCTGGACCGCCCCCCGCCCCTTGCGAGCCGCCATTCTGTCCGAGGCCACCCCGACCACTACCACGCCCCGCCTTTTCGGCCGCGGATAACTGGGTCCCCGGGGCCCGCGCGCTCCCCTTTTCGGCGGAAGGAGCGGCGCGGCGCACCGGACGCCGGCGGCGGCCTCCCAGGCCCTCGTCAGGAGAACTCTGTGGGCGATGTGGAGTCTGTCGAAAGTTCCGCCGACGCAGACCCTAGTCGGGCGTCTCCGCCGCGGGGCGCCCATCCTCTACCGACCCCCCATCGCCATCGAGAGCACAAGGACGACAATCATCACGGTCATTGAGATGTAGAGCACCATCTGGAGGTTCTTCTTCGTCCTCGACATCCTGGTCCACTCGGCCTCGCACTCCGCCGAGCAGTACTGCTCCCTGAGCCTTATCGCCCTTCCGCAGACGGTGCAGTGCCTGTGCTGGGGCAGCTTTCCCTCCGCCATGCCCGAGAATTGGGCGGCGCGGCTTAAAAGCCTTTCCCGGGGGCGGGCAGGATATACAATTTACTAGTTCTCCAAAGGTCAGGAAGGAAAGGATTTGATAATACCCCCAGGCGCAAACGGCGGTGCCGGCTGAGCCCCCCGTGCACGAGGTGCTCGGAGCGATTCTCAATTATTCTCTTGTTCTCCTGCGGACCGCCAAATATATTCCCACGGTGATAGTGGCGGCCATAATGACCAGTGGAAGAGTCCATGGAGGCCGATCCATCGAGACGCCGGGCCCCGGGTTGGTCACCAGAAGGTCGATGGAGGCCGCTTCAGAATAGAACTTGGAATCAAACGCCCTCGCTTCAACGCAATGCCTCCCGTTGCTCAGCTTCTTTGTGTCGAGCGAGCAGGACCAGTTGTGCAGACCCTCTGCCTCAAGCCAGGTGCGGCCGTCGACTCTTACCTGGACTGAGACCAGGGCCAGGGCTCCGTCAGCCGCAGTACCGCGTACCTGGATGCGGCCGCTCACCCTCGTCCCGTTGGCAGGGTGGGTGATTCTGCATGTGGGCTTCTGGGGGGGAGGAGGGGGAAGAACGGTTATAGAGAAACTCTGTTCGTCCTCACCACCCCTTCCATCCGAAACCCGGACCGTCGCGTTGTGGCTCCCGGCGTCAGATGGCTCCGGCTTCCAGCGCAGCCTGCCCGTGCCAGAATCGATTGAAAGGTTCGAAGGGCCTTGAATCAGGGAGAAAACGAGCGCATCACCATCCTCGTCCGTTGCCGTTACGTTGTAAATCAGTTCCTCGCCGGCCATCACGGAAAGTGCCGGGATGGGAGCGATTCTGGGCAGCCGGTTGGCCGGGGGCAGCCGGACCGTGAAGCTCCAGACCTCCAGGGGGAAGCCCGTGCAGCCGGCCTTCCCGTCCCATGCATCCACCGACCAGTAGTATGTGGTCAAGTCCTTTAGGCCCTCCAGAACAACAGAGGTCTCATTTGTCTTAATGACCCCGGTCGTGTTGTCGAATACTGGATTTTCTGATTGGTAAACCGAGTAATTCAATGCGTCGCCATCGAAATCCGTGCCGTTCCACATCAGCTCCGCCGTTGTGGAATTTATTATTGAGTTATTGGGCGGGAATACGAGAGTCACAAGCGGAGGATGGTTCGGAGGGGAGGGATGGCGTATCGCAAATTCCTCGGAGCTCGCGCTGACACTCAGAGGAATCGACGGGTTGTTGTCCCGGGCAACGATAAGAATTCTGTAGGTTCCATTTGGAATCTCGCTGGTGTTCCAGAGCCACTTTCTTGTTTCGTTCGGCAGGCCAGTCACCAGTGCCGCGATTTCGGGCCCCCTCTCCAGATAGATATCGAAAGAAAGGGAGTCGTTATCGGCATCGCTCGCCAGCCAGGCGATTTCCTTCTCGCCCGTCCAGACATCGCCCGTGGCCGGGAGAAGAACAGTAAGATTGTGGATGATGTTGTAGTTTATTGTCACGGACTTCAACACCGGAGTGAGGGTGTGGCTGGAGGTCTCGAGATACGCTCTGTACTGGAACCGGGAGGAGCCGTTGTGAGCGCTGCTTACGGCCTCTCCGCTCCGACGATAGAAAGTGCCCGCGGAGCCGTCGGGACCGACGAACGGGGCCCGCTCCAGCTCCTCCAGCGTCTTCGCGGACCGGAGCTGGAGCTTTATTGATGTGCCCTCCGGGACCGTGCCCTCCCAACTTATTCGACCGAAGTATGCCTCTCCACCCGCCCAGAATGATGGTGAGGTATACACGCCGGATGAAATATACCCCCGGAAATCAATGTAGACATCATAGCCCCAAAACGACACGATGGCGTCGTTCAGTGCATCATAGGCCGGATACCACCATCCCACAATTCCAATGAACTGCGAACTCCCCCAGATTTTCCTCAAACTATCGTTCCTAACGTCATAGGTCCACATCTCGGTTGGCTCATCTCCGTTAACCTCAAATATTAATTGATTCCGTTTTGAATCAATTATCGCTCTATATATTCCACGAATTTGAGAAAAAGGATTGGTCCTCTGAATCCATATATTATTATAATAATCGTAGAGCCATATGCCAAATGTGTAGTTTCCTATCATCACGCACAAATTACTCTGCGGGTCGAATGCGAAGGCGATGGTTTCATGATGTGGGTCCCAAAATGGTGAGGTGGCTGGAGTAACCTCCTTCCATGTACAGGTGCTGATGTTGAAAATCCATGTGTCCCGATATAAAGCATCCCACTGGCCTATCCCGCCATAGAGAACAATCTCGTGATGGCTGGAGTCATATACCATGAGATGGTGACATCGAGACTTGGGGGAAATAATCGGCGTTAAATTCTTCCAGGTCCTGGTCGAGAGATTGAAGGACCAGGTGTCGTTTAGAACTGATTCACTGATGTATATCTTCGGACTGATCTCCCGATGTTCACCGCCGAAGATAATGAACTCACCATTTCTGCAGTCGTAGACCATCCCATGGTCATGTCTTGTGGGCGGCGGGTCGGGTGCTGGAATATATGTCCATGTATTGGTGCTAGTTTCATAGGTCCAGACATCGTTTAAAGTTATTATGCCTCTCCATTCATCAAAACCGCCAAAAATAACAACCAATTGATTCCGTTCGTCATATCCAATGGTATGCCTATTTCGTGGGCGGGGGTATTGAACCATCTTCCTGCAGCTCCACGATCTGTTGACCGAGTCAAATATCCAGACATCGCCGAATCGTGCGGAGCTGTTCCAGCCCCCGAAAAGAACGGCCGCCTTGTTGACCGGGTCATAGGCGAATGCGTGGAGGCCGCGCGCATACGGCCTTATTTCACTGGTTATGTTGGTCCAGACATTACTCTTCACATCGTAGGTCCAGGTCTCGTCGTTTCCGAACAGGACCATCTTTTTCAAATATTCGTCATATACCATTTCGTAGGACAGATGGGGGTTGTACAGTTTGGGAGGGGATATAGATGGGGTCATATTGGTCCAGACGTTCTGGGTCAAATTATATGTCCATGTGTCATTGAAAGGTATCAGGGAATGGGAATAATCTTTCCAAATGCACCCACCGAATAGAATAACTACTCCGGTGTCACGGTCAAATGCCATGGCATGCTCAAACCGGGGTGGAGGGGCGGCATCAACGATCCGTTTGGTCCATTGATTCGATTTAGTATTATACGTCCATGTCTCGTCAGAGAATTCCCAGAAAAGAGGGTCCTTTGCGCCGCCAAACATAATCAGTTCTTCATGAATAGAATCATAGACCATTGATGGTCTAAAAGTAGGATTCGGGTGGAACTGGGGTTTTTTTTCGGTCCATATATTTGTTCTTAGATCATAGATAAACGTTGAGCAATCCCAGTATTCACTTGCGCCGAATAGAATGATTTTATCATTTTTTTCATCATACGCCATTGCATGTCCCCATCTTCCTACGGGATTGTTGCTACAATTCATTTTATTCCATTTATTTAAGGTAAGATTATATATCCATGTAATATTATTATAATCATCATTATCTCCCCCAAAAAGGACGAACTCTCCTAATGCTCTATTGTAAGCCATTCTGCAGAAACCATCCGCATATGGCTCTTCAAAAGGCATTTTGACCCAGTTCTCGTCCAGCTCGCTATATTGCGAAAGAAATAGGCCCTTACTATTGGCTGTAGTGTTGAGCATTTCTCCGTATTGAAAATCTTCTGCCCCATCCCTCCGGGTGCTAAGGCCATTAGCGTTGAGGCTAAAGAGCAAAGTCAGGAGGACGAAGCCCACGCGGACCATGGCGCTTGATTCCTTGATTACAGCCACAGCAATCACACAATTTTTTATATTAATAAATACTATCGTACATTATTGGAATAATAGGTTGATTTCCATATCAGACCGGTGTCAATGTTATTGTATAATAATAATGGTTACCATTAGAAACTTGCGATTGTAGAACCCCTGCTGTTATGCAGATGTAATAATCTTTACCACCCATCAATTGGTAAGTGGTAGACTCTCCCACGAGATTGATCTTTGCATTGGGAGAATTCCCGTTTCTGGGATAAGCGCTGTCGCTTATCCAGATCGCCGCATTGTTCTGGGCAGGGTCTCCCTGTGCCAGATTCCCGAAAGTGAAACTTAGTATTTTGCTATCACCAACAGTCTCAGCCGGAATTCTATAGTAATCATAGTCATTTCTCAAAAGGACACCATCGGTATTTAGTTGATAAATCTCGATGTCTGTGGAATCTTTCGTATATGTGCTCTTGATATCTGTTAAACTAACTCTTGGTACAGTGATATAGGTGATTGGATCATCTCCTGTATCAGGTTTTGGTTGCCATGGGTCCGCATTTTGATATGGAGCTGGCCAACCTTGTGGTATAATATAATCCGGTGTCCATGTAAGGGGTGCCGTATAGATTTCATTTCCGATTGCCCTTGTATTGTCGGCATCTACATCATTGAGTATTTTGTAGCTCCGATAGTAGTCAATCCGTGGGTCAATAGATTCCTCGATATGTTTTTCTCCTGTATAATGTCCTGTTGAATATTCGTCACAGCAATCAACTACATACCAAAAATCAAATTCAGGAAAATTATGTGGAGGTTCATCAACCCACATCTCTGTCCATATGTGATATGTAGGCCACATCTCCTCATTCTGGTTTGAACCCAGGGCAGAAACTGGTCTCGATGGAATTCCAATGGCTCTTAATAAGGATGTCAACACGCAGGCAAAATCATGGCATTGCCCTCGAGTTAGATAAATACCATTATTATCATTGAAATCCGTCATATCTTTTTCATTTCTGGCTACGCACCGCACTTTGTATATAGCTAGAGGTTGAATGTTAATTTGGCCACCAAATGGGCGTATTACATGTGGACCGAGATAATATGAAGCGTCTTTATGTGAATTATCGGCCCTAACATACCAATTAGCTGCTCCCCCACCATCTGTAGTCCACTGAATTCGCTGATTTACCACTCTTGCCAATCTCTGTGCAGCGGTAACGTGGTCAGTTGTTCCATGAGCGGCTGCAGCCGCCAGGAAAGCCGGCTGGTTGGGTTCCGATACTCCGGCCGTTGGGGGGAGTATAGGCTAAAGGATTTTAAAATGTATGTTCTCTGCTCTTTGTGCGTTGAATCGTGATTGGTATAAAAAGCCGCATTTTCGCATCTATCGTTGGCACTTGGAACGGGGCCAGCGTCTCCGTCTTCTCTGTACCCGTAGCACTCAAGCGGGTCCCCAAAAAGATAGGCCGGCAATTGGAAAACGATTATCAGGAGAATCCGGGAATGCTCCTGCCAAACCAGTTGGCCATCCTGAGAGTGCCAGTTACCGCTACTGATACGGATGATTCCTACAGGCGAATCTAGACCTATAGTTAATTCATACCCTGTATCGGTTCTCTGCAAAGTAGCTCCGTCCCATCCATTAGCACCCCATAGTAAAGACCATTGATAAAAATCAAATATTTCAATATCTCGAGATGGATTTGAATAAATTGAAACCGTCGCCCCCCTCCGCACCACCGCTGTCGTGTCAACAGCATATATAAGTTGTTCCCATTCAACAATTTGAGCGACCGATTTTGTCCATTCGTATCTCAATGTTCCCCACCCGTAGGGGCAAGTCACGGCAATATTCGGGCTATTGACATTTTCGGGATTCGTTTGAAGGTCCGCTTCTATATAATCGGAAAGTCCATCATTGTCGATATCGTGTGTTGTAGGGTCGTCCCAGCCGCTGCTCTCCAATTTGAAATAAATTTGTTTCTACACCATACTCCGGTAAATCATGGCCATTCTCCCAGGTAAGATAATACAGCTCTGAAATGTAATTTCGCTCGACTGGGGCTCTTCCCATTGAAAGAGAATTATATGGTTTTGCATATCCTTTAAGATAGTATCGATCCTCAAAATATTTACCCTCATCGTATTGAAAATCGAAGTCTCTAACAATCCTAATTTGATATTCGCCGAGTTTGGGGCAGGGGGCAAAATCCAGGTCCGCCCCTGCGGGATACGCCGTAGAAACACTCAGGATATAGTCCGACCCGGCGCCGATCGACATTATCCTCAGCACGCTCTGGTCGCCATCTGCATAATATCTAAACCCCAGATGATATATTTCATCAGAATTGGTCACATCGGGGTTGATTTCAAGGTAACCGTCACCTTCAGTATTTTCAAGCTCATAGCTCACACCGTAAAAGTCCCTCAATTCGACATTGGTAAAGGAATCATCGCTGTCATAAGCTTCAGACTCGCCAATAGCATTTTCCAGACTATACCAATCGAACCAGTAAGGACCGTCTTTTACGTGACTCTGTAAAATGATCGTCAGACGGTCGTTCCAGGCCCGATGCTGAATCTCCAAACACCATTCCATAGGAGATTCCCATGGAAAGCTACCTGAAAAGGGGTCGGGACCAGATGGGGGCTGAATGTCGAACTCTTTTATTGAGAGTATTATTATTTCTTCATCAGCAGTGATAAACGGAATATGAATCAGGCCCGGGAAGATTTAAATGGACAGGATGACCACGATACAGATTATTCTATGGCGTCCTCCCCCCAATTTTCATAACTAAAGACATGAGAACATCTCCCCTGCCTTTAATTCATTACTTCTGGTCATTAAATATTTTGCGAGGTGTACGCGTATAAAAAAGGTTTTTAAGGGAACCATTTTCACCCGCTCGCGGGGGACCGCCTTTCCCAGCCCCCGGGCGCGACTCAGCCGACCCCCGGCGGAAGGGCGGATGGCGCGGCGGGCCCTCACGGGCCCGCCCCTCGCGCCCGGCCCCTCAGACCCACCCGCGCAGCTTGCAGGCGTCCGCCACGCGCTTCACGGCGACCATGTAGGCCGCGAGGCGCATGTGGACCTTCTCCCTCTTCGACATCTCGTAGACGTCATTGAAGGCCTTCGTCATCTTGGCGTCGAGCTGCCTGTGGACCTCCTCGAGAGGCCAGTAGTAGTTGTAGGTGTTCTGGACCTGCTCGAAGTAGGAGACCGTGACCCCGCCCGCGTTCGCGAGGAAGTCCGGCAGCACGAGGACCCCGTTCTTGTAGAGGACCTCGTCGGCCTCTGGCGTGGTGGGTCCGTTGGCGAGCTCGCAGACGATTTTCGCCTTGATGTTCTTCGCGTTCTTTGATGTTATCACGTTCTCGAGCGCCGCCGGGAAGAGAATGTCGCACTTCAGCTCGAGCAGCTCCTCGTTGCTTATTGGCTTCGTCCCCGGGAAGCCACCGACCTTGCCGGTCTTGTTCTTGTGCTCGATGAGCGCCTTGTAGTCAATCCCCTTCTCGTTTATCACCCCCCCCTGGGAGTCGCTCGCGGCGATCAGCTTCAGGCCCAGAATCTCGGTACCGAGCTGGGCGGCGAACTGGCCGGCGTTTCCAAAGCCCTGAATCGCCATCGTCGCCCCCTGGGTCTTCATGCCGAGCTTTTTGGCCGCCTCGCGGGTAACATAGATGCCTCCGCGCGCAGTTGCGTCGCCCCTGCCCTGCGAGCCACCGAGCGGAATCGGCTTGCCGGTGATGACGCCGGGGTGGCTGTGCTGGACGATGGTCTCGTACTCGTCCATCATCCAGGCCATTATCTGCGGATCGGTGTAGACGTCGGGCGCGGGAACGTCCTTGTGTACCCCGACCTCGTGGGCCACTGCCCTCATGTACGCCCGCGCGAGCCTCTCCTTCTCGGCGGTGGAGAGCTTCTTCGGGTCCACTGTGACCCCACCCTTGCCCCCGCCGAGCGGGAGGTCCACGACGGCGGTCTTCCAGGTCATCCAGGCCGCCAGCGCTCTGACCGTGTCTATCGTCTCGTCCGGGTGCCAGCGAATTCCACCTTTGTTCGGGCCCCGCGCGTGGTTGTACTGCACGCGGTAGGCCCTGAGAATTCTCGTCGAGCCATCGTCCATTTTAAGAGGGATTGTGAAAACGAACTCCCTCATCGGCCACTTGAGCAGCTCGGTCGTCGCTTGGTCCAGCCCCAACTTCTCCGCAGCCATCTCCAGTTGCTTCTGCGCTATCTTGAACGGATTCAGCTCCTCGACCATTCATTACCCCCTTCTGCCAGTCCCCTGGCGAGTGCTGTGAACAGCGTTCGATTTGATAATCTTTTCCCAGAAGGTATGCGGTGTGATAGCATGTTCCATCAATAAGAGTGTGTCTCTGCCTGTGGGCGCGCGGAAAGCGCTGAGTTAATGGGGCTTTTCACGCGCTATTTCCGGCTTCAGACGCGGGCGGTGGGGTGGACGCGGCCGATGCAAGACTGGCTGAAGGGGACTATTTAAAGATTTACCTGCTCATGGGAAAATCTAAAATACAGTCGCCGTGTATCAAAAGGTCAAAGGGGATGTTCGCGATGAGCGTCGGCCGTCTTTATACTGCGTGGGTTGCTGTCGTGGCGATGGCTGTGACCGCCCTGACGCCTCTGCTCCCTGTCTTTGGAGAGGGTGGCCGGCCCGCGGGCCAGAATCTGATAGTTAGCTCGGAGTACCGCGTTTCGGGGACCGAGACCTGGGAGCTGATTGTAATTAGAGAAGGAGGAACTCTGATTATCCCGCAGGGCACAACCCTCAACGCCAAATCAATCCATTTGGAGGGGGGGAGCTTCATCGCCTCCGGGGGCACCGTCGCCGTCACGCAGACCACTCCGGGCCTGGACGCGGTGATCGCTGGTGATTGCATCGATTTCAACGTCTCGGGCGGCAGTAAAATCACCTTGATGGCTCCAGACGGCGCAGCCACGATGGACTTGAGCCAGGGGGGAGAGGCGATAGTCAGCGTTAACGCATCTGGGTTCGTCAGGGTGACCGGAGGGTCTGAAATCAAGTGCATCGGCGGGAACGGGAGAGGGACCACCACTCCCTGGACCTCGGGTCCACTATCGGGCTACATATCCGCGGGCGGCCGGGGCCTGATAAGACTTGGCGGGCCGCAAACGCCCTATGTAGAGCTCTCCGGCGGCTCAAAGTTCACCACAATTGGCAGGGACGGGGGCCGGGCCGCGGACGGAAAGGCCGGTAGCGGGGGAACCGGCGGGCAGGGCGGTGGCTATAGCAATGGAGGAAGGGTGTCGGGCTTCGTAGGCTCTGGGGGGGATGGCGTAGTACATGTCAGCGGCCGCACGGTACTCATTGAAAACGTTATGCTAGATTGCAGTGCTGGAAAGGGTGGGGACGCGGGAAACGGCGGCGCGGGATCGACCTCCAGCGGCAGCCAATATTATTATAGTGGCGGTGGTGGAGGTGGCGGGTATGCCGGCGGCGACGGGGGCGAAAACTACCAGAGCTCTGGCAAGAGCGCGTCGGTCTCTGATAATGTGGGCGCTGGGGGCTATGCGATGTTTGTGGTAGAGGCGGAGAACGCGACCATCCGAAGCGCCACAGCTATCCTCAAAGGCGGCAACGGAGGTACGCCAGGTGCTGGAGGCAGAGGGGGCAGCGTCTCGAATTACCCCTACTACTCAGCCGGTGGCGGTGGGGGTGGCTTCGCAGGCGGTGGAGGAGGGAGCTCCTACGCGACAGGGGGAAGCGGCGCCGCGGGGGGAAACGTAGGTGCGGGGGGCGAGGCCAACATGAGCGTGTCATGCAACAACCTCACCTTGGACGGCCTCTCGCTCTTTTGCACGGGAGGTAACTCGGCCAGCGGGGGAACGGGCGGCGACGGGAACTACGGAGGAGGCGGGGGAGGGGGGTACGGTGGCGGCGGTGGCGGCGGGGGCTACAACGGCGGAGGAGCCGGGACCGCCTCGGGGAACGTGGGCGCGGGAGGCAACGCCACACTGGTCATTACTGCCCAGAATATATGGGCCGTCAACAGCTCGCTCAACCTCCGCGGGGGCAACGCTGGCAACGGAGGCACAGGCGGAAAGGGAGGGTCTTACGGCGGAGGTGGAGGAGGGGGCTACGGCGGCGGGGGTGGGGCAGGTTATTACAGCTATCAGGGTTCCGCGGGCAGCGGGAGTGCTTCGAGCAACGTCGGGAGGGGGGGCATGGCACTCGTCCGCATGACTGCACTCAACTATCTCTGGTTCAACTCGTCCTACATCAACGCCACGGGAGGCTCGGGCGGCAACGGCGGGACCGGCGGCTCCGGAGGGAGCAACGCTGGCGGTGGCGGAGGGGGCTACACTGGCTCCGGGGGCGGCTCCTATTCCGGTAGCGCGGGCGAGGGGCAGGCGACGGGCAACACCGGCGACGGCGGAGACGCAGAGGTGGCGTTCTACTGCCTTCAGGGCTCCATTCCGGCGGACTTCGTCCATATCACCGCGGTCGGGGGAACAAAGGGCGATGGGAAGACTTCGGCAGGGGGCGGGAGCTATGGGGGAAAGGGCGCGGGCCGGGCCACTTCGAACGGCGGAACACCGAGAAACGTCCCTCTGCTCACGCCGATTATTACTGGGCCTCCGGACGGCGCGCTCTTCAACAACGTCATGCCCCGGCTGACTTGGATGAAGATGCTCGAGTGTTGGATATACCCGACCACACACGACCCCATCGTCAACTATCACGTGCAGATAGACGACAACTCCACTTTCTCCAGCCCCGACGAGGACGAGAAGCTCGTCGACCCGGAGGGAGCCTCCTACACCCCCTCAAAAATCAGGGGAGGGAAATATTACTGGCGCGTCCGGGCCGTCTACGAAACGGGCCGCTTCAGCCCCTGGTCGGCGCTGGGGTATTTCTTCCTGAACGGCCCGCCAACCCAGATCAGGGCCTTCCCCGCAATTTCCTTCCCCGAGGATGGTTCCCTCGAGAACGCCCTGAACCTAAACGAATACTTCACAGACGACATCTACCCCGGCGAGCTGAGCTACAGCGTGGTATATGAACAGGAGGCGTCCAAGGTGCACGCGGCGGTGAACGGCACCTGGCTGAGTGTCTACTCGGGCACACGGGACTGGTACGGCACTAGAAGAATCGGAGTGAGGGCTACCGACAGGGGCGGCGTCTTCACGGACTCGGAGCTTATCAATGTAACCATCGCACCGGTCAATGATCCCCCCTACTTCGCTGAGCTACCGGTCGTCAATGTAACGGAGGACACCTTCTACACATTCGACCTCGGTCCATTCGTGGGCGATGTTGACAACAACCCCGGCCAGCTCCGGCTAACAATGACCTCGCTCTATGCTCAGGTTGAGGGCCTGAATATTACCTTCCACTACCCGATAGACATTGGCGGGGAGAGCATCAACCTAACGCTCTCAGACGGCAGCGCAACTGCTAACGGCGTGCTGCAAGTTAAAATTCGGGGCGTGAACGACCGCCCGGTGACGCTGCCGATTCCACCCCTGACTACAAACGAGGACACGAACCTCACACTAGACCTTGCACCCTTCGCATTCGACGAGGAGGACGCCCCGAGCGCGCTTAGGTGGAGGGCAGAGAACATCCCGGCCGAGCTGCTCACCGTTGAAATCGATGAAAACAACACCCTCAGAATTTATCCCTTGCCGAATTTGAGTGGCGAGGGCACGATGCTTCTCATCGTGAGGGACACCGGTGGACTGGAGGCTATGGTAAACCTGACGCTCAAAGTACTCTCCGTCAACGACCCGCCCGTGATTGCCCCGATTCCTCCTCAGACGGTCCCGGTGGGAGTACCACTTACCCTAGACCTCAGGCCCTTCGTGTCCGATGTGGACAATGAGCCCAGCCAGCTCAGGGTCATGGTCAGTACGATTTACGCCTCAGTGCAAGGCTTCACCGTGACATTCAACTACCCCCACGACGAGAACCTCGAGAATGAGCTAGTCAGAATAACGGTAAGCGACGGAAAGGCTGCAGGGCATGTTGATATCCAGATTCTCCTTTCCTTCCCCCCGAGCTTCATTGAGGCCATCGGGGAACTCAGGGTCGAGGTGGGGAGGGAGGTCCAGATCGATCTGACGATGTATGCGAGTGACAGGGAGGACGGCCAGTTCGGCCTCAGGTTCAACGTGACCGGAGTCGACCGGGGCCTTCTCGAAGTTAGTATTGATGCCAGCGGGCTCATGAGAGTAAAATCGCTTGGAAAGACGGGAAGGGACGATATCACCGTCTCAGTAACGGACAGCGATGGCAACACTGTGGTCACCAATGTGAGTGTTGTAATTGTGCCTAGACCGGTCTCGAAGGGCGGGATTGCCGGAGACTCCGGTTTCATGCTCTGGGCGGGGCCCGCGGCCCTCGTCGCCGCGATTCTGGGAGGGGCGATAGGATTCTACCTATTCGCGCTCAGGCGGAAGCAGAGAATCGAGGCCATGCAGGCGGCCAGGGAGCGCGAGGGACCTGCCCTAGGGAGTTCAGCACAATTACTGGGAGAGGATGCCACAAAGGGAGCTGGGCCTGCCCGCGCGGTCCTGACGACTAGGCTCTGCTACGCCTGCGGCTCGAGGCTCCTACTCATCGGGGAGGGAGTTTACCAGTGCCGCAAGTGCGGAAGGACGCAGAGGTAGGCGTTATATTGATATCAGCCGACGGCCTTTGAGCACCCATGGAGGCCCCCGCCAGCCCTCCCAAAACAGAGCTGACAGCATTCGACGTTCTGGCCCTCGTCGATGAGCTCCGGGGAGTCGTGGGGGGCTTCGTTGAGAAGGTCTTCCAGCCCTCGGATCGAGAGCTATTCCTCCGGTTGAGGACACCGGGTAGGGGGAGAGTGGAGCTCGTGGTCGAGGAGGGGCGGTGGCTCTACACGCGCGATAGGTCCCAGGAGGAGCTCCCGCCACCACCGGCCTTCGCGATGCTCCTTAGGAAGCACCTAGAGAATCAACGGCTGAGGTCCGTTGAGCAGAGGGGATTCGAGCGCCTAGTTGTGCTGGGTTTCGAGGACTCTGAGCTTGTGCTCGAGCTCTTCGGCGAGGGGAATATCGTGCTCGTCAGGAACGGGACGATTGTCCAGCCGCTCCGCGAGGAGGACTGGGAACACCGGAGGGTGAGGAGAGGCCAGCCCTACCTTTTTCCACCGGCAAGGACCGACCCTCGCACGCTGGGGGAGAAGGAGCTCCTTGCCCTCCTCAGGGCCTCTAAAGGCGACCTCGTCCGGACGCTCGCGGTGTCGGTGAACTTGGGTGGAAGGTACGCGGAGGAGGTCTGCGCACGCACCGGTCTGGAGAGGAGTCTGAAAGCGGCGAGGCTCCCAGCCACCGATGCTGGAGGCCTTATCGAGGCAATCACTAGCCTCTTCGACGAGGTCTCCTCGCGAAGGAGCCCGGTTGTACTCCTTGAGGGCGAAATTCCTGTTGACTTTACCCCGATTCCGCTCCGGATCGACCTCGGCCGTCCCTCCCGCTGCCTTGCCACGGTCAATGATGCGATATCGTTCTATGTGGGATACTGGAGGAAAAAAAAGAGATTTGAGGAAAGGAGGCGGGGCATTGGCGAGGAGCTTGAGCGCCTACGCAGGCAGATCGAGAGCCAGAGAAGGGCGATAGAGGCGTGCGAGCAGCAGGCTAGGGCCGGTAGGCAGGTGGCGGGGGAGTTATCGAGCAGGGCAGAGGAGCTTGAGCGCCTCTTGGAAGAGCTCAGGAGGCTCCACGCAAGTGGCGGCTGGGAATCGGTCCAAGAGGCTCTTTCCGCTGGTCGTCTGGAATGCGTAAGAGAGGCCAGGCCCCCCGCTGGGACCGTTGTGCTGGAGCTTGAGGCGGGTCAGGCGGAGCTCGATATCCGGAGGAGCGCTAGGGAGAACATCTCGGCCCACTTCGAGAAAGCAAAGCAGGCTTCGGAGAAGGCCCAGCGGGCCAGCAAGGCTCTGGAGGAGGCGATGGAGAAGCTCCGCTCACTCGAGGCGAGAGGGGAGGCTGCCGCGGGAGCCCCCGGCCCCGTAGCTGGGGCTGGAGGACCGGAGAAGAAGAGGCGGACGAAGCCGTTCTGGTTTGAGAGGTACAGATGGTTTATATCGAGCGAGGGCTTCCTTGTCCTCGCTGGAAGGGACGCTTCCAGCAACGAGAGGCTCGTGAAGAGGCACATGAAGGAGGGGGACTTCTACGCTCACGCGGACCTCCATGGGGCCCCGAGCGTTGTTGTGAAGGCGTCCGAGAGGAGATGGGGAGCTGAAGGAGAGAGTCGCGGCGCGCGGAGGGAGGGTGAGGAGAGGGGAGGCGGAGGAAGCGCGGGGTTACCGGAGCAGACCCTTCGAGAGGCCTGCCTCTTCGCGCTCGCGTGCTCGAAGGCCTGGGCCGCGGGGCTTGCCTCCGGTAGCGCGTACTGGGTGAGGCCGGAGCAGGTGAGCAAAACGCCCGAGAGCGGGGAGTACCTACCCAAGGGGGCATTCGTGGTCCGCGGTCGGAAGAACTTCTTACATAATCTCGAGCTCAGACTCGCGATTGGCTGGGTGGAGCACGAGGGAGAGAGGCTTCTGATGTGCGGGCCCGAAAGCGCGTTGCGAAAACACTCACGGAAAATCGCCGGCATCCAGCCGGGCCAGGATGAGGCCATAACTGTGGCGCGCAGGCTGGCGCGCGAGCTCGAGTGCACCCCCGAGGAAGTGCTTCGGCTCCTGCCGCCGGGAAGGTCTCAGGTGGTTCTGCTCCCCATCCCCTGAGCGGGTAATCAGAGACGAATTCGGTGCGGGCATCTGGGTTTGGGGAGTTGTTCCAACTGAGCAGAGGGTGGGCCGCCCAACCGGCGCACGCTCCGCGCCTCGCATTCTACTCGCATTCTAGTTTGGGGAGCCGGCAAGCCTCTTCACCAGATTCCCCCGCAGGCCCCCTGAATCCCTCACCGCCTCTCTCCTCGCAATCCTGCGCGCGAGCTCCCTGAAGGGGGCCTTGAGGACTGACTTCGAGGATGAGACGGCGTCGACTAGAAAAATGGGAATGTCGGGGTCCGCGAGGGCCCGGGTGAGCTGCTGGCGGAGCTCTGCAAGCTCTCCCCCCGGGACCACTCCAGTCTTGTTGACCACAACCACGATAGGGACAGATTTCCCGCCCACTCCCCTGACGGCGCTTATCCAAAGGGGTAGACTGACGAGGGTGGAGGGTCTGGACGCGTCAGCGACTACGATAAAGCCCTCGGCGCCGGTGTAGTACCGGGACCAGAGCCGCCTGAAGTCCCTCCTCCCCGTCACGTCCCAGACGAGAATTGTGAGCCTGAGCCTCTGGGCACCCACCTGGAACTCCGCGCCGTACTTCGTGACTGCGGCCCCTATTCTCTCAACCAGCCTGTCAAGGCCCCTCTCGAAAGGCGCCACGATGCCCGCGATCGTGTTCTTTCCAACACCGGAGTCACCCACAATGCAGACTTTTTTAATCATCTCGCGCCTTTCCCCGGGCTCCGCCCTCCTCGCGACCGGCGCAACACCCCTCATCCCCCGCCCCTCCGCCTCGCTGTGGCGCATCGGGTCCTCCGGCCCCCCACCCACTTCAGGGGATTTCTAGTACCCCTTCTCCTCCGGGGGTTCCTGGCCGCCGCCCCCGTCCTCCCGCGGCGTAGCGCCACGGAGTATAGGACCCTTATGAGATCCTTGCGGGAAATCACGCCGATGAGAACGCCCCTTGAGTCGACGACGGGCAGTCGACGAATTCGCCGGTGAATCATGAGGGCCATTTTCTCTTCTACCCGGTCCCCCGGGTGGACGGTTATGGCGCCTGGGGTCATCAGCTGGGAGACCTTGAGCCCCTCGATGTTCTTCAGCGCCTCCGCGAGAGAGACGAGGCACAGGTGGTCCGGCGCCTCCAACACGGAGTCATCCGGGGCCGTCTGGCTATGGTCGCCCGCCGCCGCCTTCGGAGAGACCACTATCGAGCCCAGTTCAAGCCTCCGCAGTATGTCCATTTCAGTGAGAATTCCGATGACTCTGTTGCCCTCATCAACCACCGGTGCGCCGGTGATGCCGTTGAGGGCGAAGGCTCGCAGCGCCTCCCTTACGGTGTGGTCCGGTCTGAGCCTGACCACCCTGCGGGTCATCACGTCCCCGATGCGCATCATTTTTCACCATTGCGTATTTAAATATTAAAAATTGCGCGCCCTCAGGAACTCACGGACCGTAATTCGCAGCCGGTAAAAAAGGGCCACCAATCTGCTTAATATACCTCCAGTGACAATTAACGCAGCGATGGGACTGATGGCACGGTCGGCACCGCGCTTTTTTACGGGCGCGGTCCTTCTTGCGGCGTTCCTGCTGGACCTGCCGGGCGGAGAGGCAAGGACCCCGGAGGTCCAAGTGGAGATTCCCCAGCCAGAGGTCAAGATAGATGCTTCGGTCCCCTCCCCCATGACTGCCTCCTTCTCGGGCACTGTGCACATCAAGGGCAATGAGTTCCAGACGGCGGATGTCGGCCTCGAGCTGGACACGGGCGGCTGGCCGGGCACAATCACACCCTCGAGCAGAACCGTGACTGGGAATACCAGCCTTTCCTTCTCCGCACTCGTGACAGCGCCTCTAGAAGCCGAGGAGGGGGACTATCCCGTCAGGGTTCTTGCCCGCGCTGAGTCGCACGGCTCCCCGCCCGCTTTGGCCCAGGGCATTGTGACCGTCACCGTCGTGAGGAACAGGGTCAGGGTGAGCTGCGACGAGACCCAGAGGGAGAGCTACCCGGGGGAGACCGTGAGCTTCAGAATCAAACTCCTCAACTATGGCTCCACACCCGACACTTTCACTCAGTCTGTTGAGGAGAAGCCCCCGCTCCTGAGGGGCATATCGTTCCGCGTCGACAAGGGAGAGGTCGAAGTCGCGCCGGGCGAATCCGCATACTTGAGTGTAGAGGTCGCGTTGCCTCGGGATGCGCACCCCGGCTCGTACGTTGTCATTTTGACTGTCCAGAGCTCCGAATCATATAATTCCTTCAGGGGACTACCGCTCACTATCGTTGTTAAGGACAAACCCTCTCCACTGCCCGCGCAGTCGGTGCCGGACCTCTGGCTCTGGGCGGGGGTTCCGCTGCTCCTCGTGTGCGTCTGCCTAGTCGCATTCATCAGCGGCACCGAAGTCGGTCTGCTCGCATTCGTCCAGGTCGTTCTCGTGCCTCTGTTCGTGCGGATAAAGAGAGAGAAGGTGCTCGACCGCTTCACGCGTGGCCAGATATTCGGGTTCATCAGGGCCAATCCCGGCGCCCACTACCTGGCCATCCAAGAGCACCTAGAGCTGGAAAATGGAGTCCTTGCGTACCATCTCAAGGTGCTTGAAAGAGAGGACTACATTGTTTCTGTTAGGGATGGAATCTACAGGAGGTTCTACCCGAGGCACATGAAAATTCCAAGGAGAGAGAGGGAGCTCACGCGGATCCAGCAGGACATCCTTTCTGCACTGAAGAATAACCCTGGAACCAGCCAGAGTGGGCTGGCCAGAATGCTCGGAGAGAGTAAGCAGGTTGTCGCCTACCATATCAGAGTGCTCTCCAAGGCGGGCCTCGTCAGGGTCGAGCGTGAAGGCCAACTCACAAGGTGTTTTGTCTCGGGTGTGGAGGGGGAACGGCCACCGAAAACGGAAGAGGAGGCCCCCGCGGAGATTCCCGAACTCATCAGGGACATAAAGGCCTAGCGTGGGAGGCTTGGGTAAAAACCGGAACCAAACTCCTTTTATACTGAGAAGAGAAATTATCTAAGGGCAGGACGGTGAGACAGATGAAATGCGTAGAAAAGGGTTATATATCGTATGGGCAATACAGTCGTAAAGAGGTGCAAGGAATGGCAGTTTCGCCGGGCTTGTTCGCGAGAGCGGCGGCTATCCTGATGCTCACGGTCCTGCTCCTTGGAATTATACCATTGAGCGAAGCCGCTATAAACCCCGTGCCCGCCCTTAGCATCAGACTGGATACGTCCAGTCTTGAGGCGAGGGTCTCGGAAAGCGCCCAGGGTACGGCCCCGTTCACCGGCTCGGTCTCTCTCGATAAACTCCCTGTTGAGAGGGTTGTCGTTGACCTGACGGTCAGCACCGATACTGGATGGGCGGCGGCGATAACCCCCAGCACAATGGTCTTCACCAGCACCCAGCCCCAGTCATTCTCGGTAACCGTTATAGTTCCCCAGGCGACACCCGTAACCCCCACAGGCACCTTGACGATTACCGGAAGGGCGCAGGGGGGAGGGTTCCAAGACACCACAACCACGACAGGCACAATAGTTGTTGCTCCATACTACAGATTGCAGATCGAATCTGACGCTCCTTATAGAGAAATTGCGCCCGGCTCGCAGACCTTTTACAGCTTCAAGGTATGGAACCAGGGCAACGCCATCGACTCCTACGAGCTCGAGATTGTGAATCTCAAGGACATCGTGGGAAAGGGCTGGACCGTCACCCTATCGACCACACAGATCGCCAGGGTCAACGCCGGCGAGTACAGGGTTGTCAAGATCACGGCACAGGCCCCGCGTACACCGACGGTTTGGAAGAACGAGCCCACGATGATAACTGTCAGGGCGACATCACTCGGCGCGAGAGAGACAGGCCAGCAGCTCGTGTCCCAGACCTATCCACTCTACGCATACGAGCACGGCGGCCCCTATCTGCCGGGCTTCAACCCGCTTTTCCTGATGGCCGCTTTGGCTATTGGAGCTGTTCTTATTAAAAGGAACAGGCAGTGAATCTCCTTCCACCTGAACGACGTTCAAGGGAAGAAGGGACGTTGGGGGGGTGTGGAGGGACATGGTCGGGCTGAGGCGATTGCTCTGGAGACGGAGCCTGCGCTACAGAGCTTTTCACCATGAAATTGAGCACGGGATATGGTATTGCTAGGCCGGAGATGGAGGGTATGGCAGGAGAAAATGAGGAGGGGAGGGGAAAGGAGGAGCTAGGTAAAGGAGGGCGAAGGAGGGAAAGGGGGGTCCCCCGGGGGAGAATGGCGGAAAGGAAGGTCTCGGGACAGTGGCCCACCCCGACAGGCCATAGGCGCCAAGCGAAGGGGACGCCATCAAAAGTCTGGCTCCACGCCGTTATCGTGGTGCTCGTAATCATGGTCCCCATCGTTGGAGCAGTATATTTTTATTATGGACCCGCGGGTGAGATAAAGAAAATAGACCTCATTGCCCACCAATACACCAACACCACCGTGTCCAGAGCTGGGGAGGGGATATATGGCATGTTTATAGTGGTCCATGTGGACGCTGGCAAGCCATCAAGCCTCTCGGGCTCCGCCGAGCTCAGGGTATCGCTCAACGGGAGCGTTACATACGCTGGAACCATTCAAATCGACGGGAGTCGCGGCATCAGGAGACTCCCTTTCAGTGAGTTCGCGGTTGGTAGGGGGGACTATCGGGTAGAGGTCTCGTTCCAAGGAAAGCGCGCCTCGACAATCTTTCCCGTTCGAAGCATCATCGAGGGGATTAACGCCACCGCATATGTGATCACGAACCAATTGAACGCTACCCTCGTTCCGCCTGGGAAAGCCAGAATCGGGGTCATCGTGACCTTCATGGACAGTGCGGGCATCTCCCAGAAGGCGACCCCCGGCGACGCACTTGAGATAAAGGTGGCGAGGGAAGGCGAGGCCCCAGCCGTGTACACACCGAAAATTGAGGGCTTGGCTCAGTACGTCGCCACATACCCAGTCCCTGGAAACGGCAACTACACCGTCTCCGTAGCGTTCCTCAACTCCAATATCAAGAAAGAGACACCTATTTCGAGAATTGAAACCCTAGCCTTAGACGTTAAATCACTGCAGACCACCATACCTGTGAGAATTCCACCGACCGCGAACGCTGGCCCAGACAGGACCGCACAGTGGAAGTTCTCCACGGGAGGGGCTGTGGTGACATTCGACGGTTCGGGGTCCATTGCCTACGAGGGCGCCACCCTCGTGAATTACTACTGGAATTTCGGAGACGATACCGGGGAGGAGGGAGTGAAGGTAACGCACGTATACACAAAAGCCCCGGACCCCACCTCCCAACTCATCTACAGGGTCCAGCTCACCGTGACGGACAGTAACGGCGAGTTCGCAACAGACGAGGCTTATGTCACTGTCACACTATAGTAGGAGGGTCCCGCCACGGAGGAGGTAAGATCCGACGCCTGAGAATCAGCGGCTCCCTTTCCCAGTTTTTGATGCACACATTCATCTAGACACGGGTGGCTTGGGGGTGGAGGCCGCGAGGGACTTCCGGAGACTCGGCGGCACCGGTTTCCTCTTGGTGACAAAGCCCCTCTCACGCCCTTGCCGATCTGTTGAGGATTTCGGGGAGGGGTTCAGGGATACGATTGAAATGGCGCGCAGGGTGAGGGAAAGGACTGGTCTGGGCGTGCTGGTCGCGGTTGGACCCCACCCCGCGGAGCTACCCCGCCTCAAAAGTGTTCTTGGTATGGTTGGGGCTAAGGAGGTAATGTTCGGGGCCCTCTGGCTCGCAGGGAGGCTTGTGGCGGAGGGACAGGCTCACGCGCTCGGTGAGATCGGGAGACCACACTTCGCTGTTGAAGAGGAGGTCTGGCGTGCATCCAACGAGGTGATGGAGGCCGCCATGAGGCTTGCGAGGGAGCTGGACTGCGCGCTCATTCTCCACACCGAGAGCGCAACGCCTGAGGTTTTCGCGGAGCTAGCGGAAACCGCACGGAGGGCTGGGGCGGACCCTGAAAGGGTTATCAAGCACTTCTCCCCGCCCATCGTGAAAGTGAGCGAGAACCACGGCCTCTTCCCTTCCATTCTAGCGGGAAAGGGGGCGCTCGAGAGGGCGCTGGCGCAGGGTACGCGCTTTATGCTCGAGACCGATTACCTAGACGACCCTGCGAGGCCGGGAGCAGTGCTCGGCCCAGCGACGGTACCCAAGCGCACTCTGGAGCTCTTCAGAAAGGGCGCCCTCACGGAGGAACAGGGGTGGAGGATACACTCCGACAACCCTTCCAAGGTGCTCGGAAGGGGCCGCATTTGATGGTGCGTGGAGAGGGGCCACGAGCGGGACTTAGTAAAGCATAAATACACCGACCCCAATCAATTCAATATTGTTAGGGAGCGGGGAACGCAGGGAAATGTCTGACGCGGAGGTCAAAGTCTGGTTTCGCATCCGGAGGGACGACCGGAGCCTGAGCCTGAAGGACGTCTTTGAGAAGATGGAGGAGATTCGGAGAAAGGTTCCGGACGAGGAGGTCTATTTCGACGGGGACGAGTTCGCGATCTGCTCCAGGCCGCTCCGCAGGTCCCCCTCCTCTGGTGAACCCTCCCACACCCGTTCGCGCCCCTCTGAAGGCCCGGAAAAGAAGAGGAGGGGCAGGCAGACGAGGCTGACCTGAGCGCATGGTCTTAGAAGACGGCGGAGAGGGCGAAAAAGCGGCTCGGGGGAACGGGGGAGGACTGCCAGGCCCGTAAAGCACAAGGAGAGGGATAGCTCAGTCCCCACGACCGACGGCGAGCATTTTCTCGATCGGCCCTCTCGCCTTCTTCAGAACCTCCGGTTGCAGGACCACGCGGGGCTCCAGCGTACGAAGGCTGTGTAAAATTTTGTCGAGGGTTATTTTCTTCATCGTCGGGCAAACGGCACCGGGGAGCTCGTAGTAAACCCTGTCTGGGAGCATCTTCCTCAGACGGTGAATCAGCCCGCTCTCAGTGCCTATGATGAACTCCCTCGACCGGGAACTCTTGATGAAGCTGACCATGCCCTCTGTTGAGAAGACGCCGTCGGCGATGTCTATCACCTCCGGCAAACACTCCGGGTGGACTAGCGCCAGCGCACCCGGGTGCTCCCTCTTCAACGCTGCGATGTCCTCCCTCCGAATTCTCTGGTGGGTGGGGCAGTAGCCGGGCCAGAGATGGAGGAGCTTATCCTTCACGGAACGCTGGACATAGGCACCGAGGTTCGCGTCCGGGACAAATATGACCTCCTTGTCCGGGAGGCTCCGCACCACTTTCACCGCGTTCGAGGATGTGCAACAGACATCGCTCTCGGCCTTGACCTCCGCCGGGGTGTTAACATAGGCGACCACCGGGACGCCCGGGTGTTGCTCCTTCATCTCCTTCAGACCCGCGTCGTCTATCATCATCGCCATCGGGCACATCGCCTCAGGGACGGGATGAACGACCACCTTTTCAGGATTGAGAATCGCGGCGTTCTCGGCCATGAAGTCCACGCCGCAGAATATTATCGCCCGGGCGTCGGTTCTCGAGGCCTGAATGGACAGCCCTAGGCTGTCGCCGACGAAGTCCGCAATATCCTGTACCTCTGGCCGCTGGTAGTTGTGGGCCAGAATCACAGCGTTTTTCTCCCTCTTCAACCGCTCGATTTCGCCGGCCTCCTCGGGCATCGGGACTACAACATGACTAGCGCTATAAAAACATTGGGCTCGGATGGGCCCGCTCGATAGGGAGCGAACCCAGAACCTCTGCCTACCCGACAGTAGCGGGGCCGTGGGCCTCTGCCCACCACGCTACTCAGAGGTTCTCCTTGAGGAAGGCAAGCAATTTGTTACAGAGTTCCGCGTTGGAGAGCAGTCCGGTTCCGTGGGCGCTTCCGGGCTGGATGTCGATTTCCCGGCGCCCCTTGAAACCTGCGTGCAGTTCTAGTGCGCATATGGACGAGGAGGAGTCCCCCTGGCTGGCGGCGAAGAATATCGCCACGGTTCCCCGCTCGCTGAGATTCTGGGCAGGCGGGCCACTCTCCAGACCCCGATAATCACGTCCAGGTGAGAGTAGTACGAGCGCCCTGAGCTCGGGAATTTCCCGCGACGCAGCGAAATGGAGTGCCTCATTGGCCCCGATGCTCGCCCCGACAATCGCAACCAGTGGCGCGCTCTCGAACGACGCCAGAGCGTACTGCTCCGCGGCGGCGATGTCGAGGGGCATGGCCCTGAAGTCATCCTCGGTGAAGCCCAGTCCCGATTCATCGGTCCACGGCCTCCTCCTCCCGTTCTGGTATAGGCTCTGGCCGTGGCCCCGGGAGTCGAACGCAAGCACATTGAAGCCGCTGGAGCGGAGCTGGGGTATGAAAGAGTTATATGCCTTGCGGTCCTCATTCAGCCCGTGTACGAGAATCACTAGAGGCGCGGAGGAGCCCGTGCGATAGTAAGTCCCCTTTAGTTCGAAACCATCGTCGGTCCTGAATTGGACATTGACCGTGTTCGGGTCGGCGTTCTCGACCTCTTCTTCCCCCTCGCCTGGTTTGGGGCCATAGACGCGGGCCAGGAGCATCGCGACGAGCCCGACCATAAGGACTCCAACGGTGGCTAGGATAAGTGGGCGGAAGCGTAAGAGACGGGAGCGACCACTGCGTCCCTCGGAGAGCGCAAGCCGGGCGCCCTTCCGCCTCTCCGCGCAGCGAGAAGCCCGGCCCATCTCCGGGCTTGCCCCGGGGTGGGCGAATCTCATGTGCCTCTCCAGCCTCGCCGGCCTCACCGCCGCACCACAGACCCTGCAACGCGCTTTCTTCATCCCCGAGGCAATTTCCCGATAGCGTAATAATATCTTCGCTACCGGGCGGTCCCGGACGGCAAAATTATAATAGGTGCAAACCATCACTCGGGCGTGGGGAAGGGGCATGCACTTCGGGAAGGAGGCGAATGTGTACGTCATCAAACTCGATGACGGCGAGGAGGTCCATTCCACCCTCGAGCGGCTCTTTGCCCAGCAAACGATAAAGTCGGGGGTTTTTCTGGGCGGGGTTGGGATGCTGACGGACCTGAAACTCGGTTATTACGATGGGAGGGATTATGTGACGAGGGAGCTCTCGGAGCCCCACGAGCTCGTCAAACTCTCCGGTTCTACCGCGTGGGTCAACGGCAAGCCACATCTCCATCTCCACGCCGCCGTCGCCAACAAGGAGCACCAGCTCCTGGGGGGTCATTTGGTCTCTGCGAAGGCGCACTACCTCAACGAGATATACCTCCTCAGGCTCGTGGACATCGAGCTGACTAGGAAGAAGAGCGAGAAGAGCGGTCTCATGGAGCTGATTATACAGAAGGCAAGCGAAACGAAGCCGGTTCTGGGCCACGTGGCCAGACAGAGGAGCGGCTCCCTTGAACTCGACCTCGACTGAGACCCCGAGGGACCGGCCGATGCAGCGACGCGGCAGGAGCGGCGAGGGCAGAGGGACAGGGTTGAAGGTTCTCTTCGTCTCGCCCGAGATTCACCCCCTGGCCAAGACCGGCGGTCTCGCGGACGTTGCAGGGAGCCTACCTTTAGCCCTGAAGGAGCTGGGATGCGACGTTCGGGTGGTGATGCCCCGCTACAGAGCCGTAAGGGCCTCTCTGGACTATGTCGCTGACTTCGCAGTGCCTATGGGGAGGGGTATTGTCGAGACCGCTGTCGTGAAGGAAGCGCGGCTGGAGCAAGGTGTCCCCGCGTATTTGATAGAGTGCTATCGCTACTTCGACAGACCCTCGCTCTATGGATATCCGGACGACGCGGAGAGGTTCGGGTTCTTCTGCAGGGCCGTGCTTGAAGCACTCGATAAAGTGGAGTGGGAGCCCGCCATCATCCATTGTCACGACTGGCAGAGCGCGCTGATTCCTGCTTATCTGAAGCTCTTCTACAAAAAGGAGGGGAGGCACTCGAGCGTTAGGACGGTATTCACCATCCACAACATCGAGTACCAGGGGCGCTTTGGCCCGGAGGCCATGGATGCGCTTGGCCTTCCATGGGAACTCTTCAACCCCGACGGGATTGAGTTCTATGGCTCCGTCAACCTGATGAAGGCCGGCATCCTCTTCTCGGACATTGTGAACACGGTGAGCGAGAGCTACGCCCGTGAGATTCAGACGCCAGAGTTTGGAGGAGGGCTGGACGGGTTTTTGCGCGCCCACTCGCGCAAGCTCAGAGGTATCTTAAATGGCCTGGACTATAACCTCTGGGACCCGGAGAGGGACGCGGCGCTGACGCAGCGCTTCGGGCTCAGGTCCGTTGGGCTCAGGGCCCGGAACAAGATAGCGCTCCAGAGGGAGCTCGCCCTCCCCGAGGCGCCAGATGCATTCCTTCTCGGTTTCGTCTCCCGGCTCACAGTCCAGAAAGGTTTGGACATCTTGGCCCCCGCCATCCCCCGAATTCTGGTGCCGGGGACACAGATGGTCGCGCTAGGGACCGGGGACGAGGGTTATATGTCCATGATGAAAGCGCTTGCCGAGGAGTACCCCGACAACCTGCGGGTGGTGCTGGACTTCGACGACCGACTCGCAAGACGGATATACGCAAGCTGTGACGCGTTCTTGATGCCTTCCAAGTACGAGCCATGCGGCCTAGGCCAGATGATTAGCCTGAGGTACGGCGCGATTCCGATAGTGCGTCGGACGGGTGGTCTCGCGGACACCGTCATCGATGCCTCCAGGCCCGATGGGAACGGATTCGTTTTCGACGACTACACCCCCGCAGCTTTCGTGGAGGCCGTGGAGAGAGCCCGAACTCTCTTCCGGGATCCCGACCGCTGGAGGGCCCTAGTCCTCAGGGGAATGGCCGCGGACTTCTCCTGGAGGGCCTCGGCGCGGAGGTATCTGGAGGTCTACGAGGAGGCGATGGGGCGGGTCGAATGAACTCGCTGACCAATACCCTTAAATCCGATCAGTCCGTTGAGCGAGAGGACGGGGAGCGAGAGAAGATGGCTGAGGAAGTGGTGAATATAGAGACCACATTCGGTGTGAACGCGGGCAAGGTCTGGAACGCACTCAACAAAATCGGGACCGCAACGCCCAGAATGATTCAGAACGAGACAAAGCTGACGTCTGACGAGGTTCACGGGGCGCTCGGCTGGCTGGCGCGTGAGGGCAAAATCACCCAGATAAGGGACGGGAAGCTGGTCAAGTTCAGGCTCGTGGATGCGCCGAAGCCTTAGCTCGCGAGTGGCGGGCGGAGGAATTCGCCAATCGCCTTGGAACGGTGCAAGGGGCGGGGCCTGGCTCTTTTAATCTAAGCACCCGCAGGCGTCACGCCGGTCCCTGCCTAAGTAGCGCAGCGGCCTCCTCCGGTGTCACGGGGTTTATATAGAAGCCCGTCCCCCTCTCGAAGCCTGCGGCCTGCGAGAGCCTAGGCATAATTTCTAGATGCCAATGGTAGAACCTATAATCGTTCCTGTCGGATGGCGCGGTGTGGATATAGTAGTTGTAGGGCGGGTCGTTGAGACGGTCGTGCATCGCTCTCAGCACCCACTTCAAAATATACCCTAGCTTCCCCCTCTCCTCGTCCCCAACATCCTCGAATATCGGATCGTGGCTTTTCGGCAGAATCCAAGTCTCATAAGGGAATCTGGGGGCGTAGGGGCATATCGCAACAAAAGCGTCTGTCTCCAAAACAACGCGCTCCTTCTCCTCGAGCTCGTGTTTCACGATGTCGTCGTAGATGCAGCTGCCGCCGGTCGAGAAGTAGTAGTTTCTCGCTCCCTCGAGCTCGTCCATTATTCTGCGCGGTATCATTGGCGTGGCAATTATCTGGGAGTGGGGATGGGGGAGGGAGGCCCCGGCCTCCCTTCCCTGGTTCTTGAATATCATGATGTACTTCAGCCTTCTGTCCTTCGTCAGGTCGTTGTAGCGGTCCTTGTAGGCGCAGACGATTTCGTTGACCTGGTGCTCTGGTAGGGTAGCGATGGAGGCGCAGTGCTCCGGCGTCTCAATTAAAACCTCGTGCGCACCCACACCATTCATTCTGTTGAAAAGATGATTTACCTTGTGATTTACTTCTCCCTCTATCTTCAGCGCGGGGAACTTGTTCGGAACCACCCGAATCCACCAGCCGGGCGAGTTAGGCTGCGTCCCCGGCGAGCGGTAGGCGAGAATCTCAGGGGGGGTCTGTTGCTCCCTGCCGGGGCAAAAGGGGCATTTTTCATCGGGAGTATCGGGTGTCGCCGGGCTCGTCTTCAGTTCGACGTGCCTCGCGCCCCTCTCGCTCGAGAGAACCACCCAGCCGTGCGTGATGTAGTCCTTCCTCAGCTCGGGCATCTTCAGGCCACTCTTGCTACCTGTAAACGGGCCCTTTATAGAAAAGGTTTATTGCGCACGCGGGGATTGCCGACCGGTGCAAATGCACCTCAAGCTCTGCTTCCACTTCCACGGCTACCAGCCTGGTGATATCATTCTCAGGAGGCCCGGGAGCCCGATGGAGACCCCAGTGTTTCTGGAGAGGCGGTCGCCTGTAGGCCTAAAAGCGGGCGACAGGCTTATCAAGGGCGAGAACTGGACGGGCGCGATGCTCGGGTTCTACAGAGAGATATGGAGGCTATTTGAAGAGATGGGGAGAGAAGGGGGTAGCCCGGGAGTCGCTCCCTTCTGCTCCGTGGACATCGAGCCCGCCACGCTCCAGCTTTTAGTGCAGAGGCACCCAGGCTCCTTCCGGGCGCTCAGGCGCCTCATCGAGGAACGAGTAATCGACCTTATCTGCACCGCGCCGTTCCATGTCCTTCTACCCCATGTTGCGCCTGAAGAACAGCGCATCTTGGCCGACCTCGCGTTCAGCCTCCACGAGCTTCTTATCGCCCCGGAACCTGAATCTCCGATCGGTTTCTGGTTCCCGGAGGGGCTCTACTCCAGGGAGGCTGGAAGGAGCGTCGGGGAAGCCTTTGGCAGGAGATTCGCGAGTAGGGCACCAAGGTCGGGAGGTGGCGACGCAAGCGGAGTGGGAGAGCTATCCGCCGGAAAGCACCTCTTCATCCTGCTCGACCGCCACCAGTTCCTGGGTCTCCAGCTCCCCCAGGCCGCTCTCTCAGCCAATTTCGTCCTCCTGAACGGAGAGAGGGTCATCGTTTTCGGCAGGGACAGGGCCCTGAGCGATCGCTGGGCGTTCAGAGAGGGAACGATTCCCGAGCTCGTTGGCCTGATCATCTCCACACACACGGACGATGTTAAGGAAAAAAAGGGAATTGAGTACGCTCTGACCATGGCGAGCGACCTCGAGTCACTCGCCTCCTCGGCCGACCAAGGCGAGAGGCTCCGCACCCTGCGGAGGCGGTTGCGGGAGGTCGGCGTGGAGCTGCTCAGCACCCCAGTTTTTCTCCACCGGAAGCTCACGGGCGAGTACAGGCGCTGGGAGGGCGAGATGGAGGACGAGCGCTTCAGGGTGGAGATACGTGAGTTCTCGTCCTGGTCTGATTACATGGACCAAGGTGTCGATTACTCCTCTGACACTCGGTGGACGGGAATCCGTCGCTGGGATGGCCTAGTGATCTCGAGGGTACACCGGGGCACCAGAATCTCGCAGATTTGGAAGCAGGGCTTCATGAAGGTCCAGGAGCGCGTGGAGCGCGTGGTAAGGAGGACTGTACTGGATGGGCTGGGTCGCTGCATGGCCCCTGGAACTAGATGGGGGCCGGAGCAGTCTTGGGAATTCCTGAGGGCCTATGCGGGAGTTGTCTTTGCGCCATTATGCCTTGCCTGCAGCCCGCCCGGCGCGGACATCGAGCCGGACTTCCGCAGAATCGCCGACACCCACCTCCAGAACTGCAGAAGGGACGAAGAGGCAGCCCTTCTTGCGAGAGCTTACTACGAAATGCTGATGTCTCTCCGCTCATGCCCCCGCTTCTGGGACAACATGGACACGAGGGTCACGTTCCAGGGCTCCGTCCTAATGGCTCACGCGCTCTTGGACCTCGCCGAGGCCTGCGAGCGGCTGGGGCTCAGGGAGGGAGCTCAGGAAGCCCTCAGAATTTTCTTAACGAATCTAGTTGACTTCCACGAAGTCTATAGGTACTATAATCTCGGCTCCCTCTTTGGGCTCGTCGGCTGGGAAGTCTCGGAGGACGCGTGGCACATGGCAGTCCAATCGGAGGTGCCCGAGCGAAGCGGGTATGACGTCGTCAAGAGGGCCGCGCTCTTCGTCGCTATCAGAGAGGGGACGGACGCGGCATCGCGCGCGTTAGCCGAGGTGCGCTTCGACGAGGGCCAGGTCGTTGCCGACACCGCTCACATTGAGGGTGAGGGACACGGCCAGTGGGAGAACGCGAATTTCTGCGAGAATAGGGCGCGTGCATAGAGAGGTGGAGGACTTACCCCTTAGAACAAATAAATAAATTTGCTGTGCCATCCGAATTTAATATATATATGCAGAATTATGGTAATCGAGGGGAAAAATGAAAGGCGGAGCTGTGTCGTGGGATGAGGAGGGTTTGCCTGAGGCCGAGGAGGTTTTAATGGTTGAGGAGGAGCCGCCCGATGCTCCGCCCGGGCCCTCTGCCGGTGCACAGGGCGGCCATGCGGGAGCGCAGAGAGCTCCGCTCCCCCGGTCCTCCATCGACCTAAGAAAGCTCGCGGCAGTAGCGGTCGTGGCGGTTGTCGTCATCGCGACCATGGCCGTCCTCCTGACGGGCAGACCCGGGACCGTCGTCACCCCCCACCCGAAGCCACCGCCGGGCGTGAACGACACCCTAGCCGCCCCCGACGTTCTCATATCGGAGGTCATGCCCGAGATGGCCGGCAGCTCGGTCACCCCCTACGTTGAGATTCAGGTTGGCGAAGGCGTACCAGATTTGAGCGGCTGGAGGCTGACGACGTACGACGATGGGGGTTACAGGATATCCTCGACTCCCGGCACCAGATTCCGCTATGTGCTTCTGGAGTTTCCGCCGGGAACCGGCCTGACGCTCGATGCCAAGGACGAGCTCGGTCTTTACGACAGCGAGGGCCGCCTTGTGGACTTCGTCAGGTGGGGGGGCGGAGGAGGCGATGCTGTCAGGGCGACCTGGCCCCCGGCATCCCCCGGCCCCTATCTGAGGGTGGGGGAATCAGCCTCGAGAATCGGTCTCACCAGATACGACCCCGCTGCTTGGAACTCCTCCCCGCCCAGCCCCCGCGAGCCGAATATCCTCGAGGTTGAGCCGGGGGGAGTGCGGCAGGTGATCTGGCTCAGGAGCGGGAGGCACTTCAGCCCCACACTCTCCCTCGGCTCAGGCTCTGTCTCCCTCCCCGCCGGCCGCCCCGTATCGAGGGCTCTCCTGATGGAGGCGGCGGCCCATATCGAGTATTCGCTGAAGCAGCTCAGGAGGCTCGGGGAGCCCTTCGCTTCCGGCAACACTAGCCGTGGCGCGCCACTCCTCGAAGTTTGGGTAACCAACGGCTCGAGCTATGGCGGAGTGACCGAAGCGAGTGGCAGAGTTTCGCTGATGCTCGGCCCCGGCCGGGCTATCAACGCCTATTTTTGCGCCCGCCAGATAGCGTGCCTAATTCAGCTCGCGAAATGGGGTGCGCCCTCGGAAGCCACAGCATTCATAAGAGAAGGAATGGCAACTGCTGAGGGCCTTCAGACCGCGGCCCTCGAGACCTACCCGTCCGCTCCGACGGTCGAGACCATATTGTCGGACATGCGTGCCGCCCGTCTATACAACCCGTATGATAACGGCCGGGACCTGAGCCGGAGCTTCATTGATTCATGGTCCTGCAGCGCCGATGACATGGCCAGCTCGTGGCTATTCTACGAGTACCTTCAGAAACGCTTCGTAGAGAGCGGCCTCGGTGCATCCCTTTCCCAAACTATGCTCCATTCAGGCAAGGACCCGCTGGCGGCTCTCACAAGCCAGATGGGGAAGAGTTTGCAAGAGCTTTTCTGGGATTACTTGGCGTGGAGAACGCAGCCGGGATTCAGGTACCCCCAGCCTGTCCTCCAGTCGAGCCAGGACATCGGCTCGGGGGGAGCTGAGCTGCTAATCACCCTCCCTCCTTGGACGGCATGGGTGGCGCGCCTAAACTCCACGATGCCCGGGACGGCGGAGGTCAATATCTCCAGCGACCCCGCTTCCATCGGTCCGCTACACTTCATCGCCACCGCGACGAGAACAGGAGTGGTTCTGTTTAGGGGCACCCTCCAGCCAGGCGCATCATCGGTCTTCGCCGCCCCCGGTCTCAGGGTCTGGGACGAGCTCATCCTCGTGGCGGCAAGCGGAGAGCGCTACGGAGGAGCCGTCTGTAGCGCCAGCTATCTGCCTCCACCGCCCTCTGGTCTCCAGCCCCCAGACGGAACCTGGACGAACAAGCCCCTGCCCTCTTTCGAATGGTCTCCTGTGGAAGGAGCGTCAGGCTATGAAGTCCAGATCTCGCGCGATCCATCCTTCCTTTCGCTCGAGCTCTCCGGGCACGCCCAATCGCCGCCCTACACCCCTCCAGCTCCCCTTCCTGATGGAAGGCACTACTGGAGGGTCAGGGGCCTGACCGCGATGGGGACACCGACTGAGTGGTCTCAGGCGGCGGAGCTTCTCGTGGACACGGTTCCCCCTCTCGCCTCGCTCGTCCTCACAGAGCCCAAGTACCGGGCCGCCCCCGAGCACATCTGGAATATATCCTCCATCACCCGCATCACCTTCACTCACGGCTCCGAGCCCCTTGCGCCCGAGACCATTTACTTCCGCTTCTCGGAATTGGAGGAGTGGCAGAGACATACCGGTGAGTTCGCCCTGACTGGTGCCGATGGAGCGAGATCGCTTCAGTGGAGGTCGGAAGACGCCGCCGGCAACGTCCAGCCCGTCCAGACCCTCACGCTTAACCTTGACAATTCCCCGCCTGATGTGGAGCTTGAAATCGGCTCTCCAAAGGCTTCCGCCACTCCAGATGATATAACAAACGTATCAGACCGGACCCCGATTTCCATCCGCGCTGCCGACCAGCTTTCGGGCGTAGGGCAGGTAAGCTTCAGGATAGACAATGGCGCCTGGACCCAGTACCGCGAGCCATTCTCCCTGTCCGGGCTGGCTGAGGGCTACCACATTGTGTCGGTCCAGGCCACCGATAACCTCGGCAACGCGGCCTCTGGCAGCTTCCGCCTGTATCTCGATCTGACGCCGCCCGAGCTCTCTCTCGAGGGGCTCACGGAGGGGGTGGTCCCCCATGGAGTGCGCCAGGTCCGGGCGTCGGCGGCCGACAGGAGCGGCGTGGCCACGGTGAGCTACCTTGTCGACGGTTCCCCCAGATATGCTGCCAGTAGCGCCCCCTTCGAGTGGCGTTGGGACACCGCCGCAGAGAGCGATGGCACGCACACCGTCGAGGTGAGAGCTGTGGACGTGCTCGGCAACGTCGCTTACCTCTTCGTCTCAGTCCTGACCGACAACACCCCGCCCTCCACGAGCCTGAGCATCGGCTCGCCGAAGCACAGGGCGCAGGAGACCGACAGGTGGAACGTGAGCTCAAGAACAAACCTCACCCTAACGGCCTCGGATGATTGCTCTGGTCTCGAGGCTTCCTGGTTCGTAGTCGACGGGAAGTATATAGAAGCCACAGAGCTCTTCCTAAGAGAGCTCCCCGACGGCCCCCATACTATAATATACGGTAGCCAGGATAGGGCGGGGAATAACGAGAGCGGGACCGAAATGGTACTAGTCCTCGACAACACGCCCCCCTCTCCCTCGTTCATCACCCCCCAGCAGAATGACTTCGTCTCGGGTGTCGTGAGCATCTCGGTCAGCGAGGGCTCTGGGGCCGGGGATGTGAGGAACTGCACATTCTACTACTCCAGCGACGGCGTCAACTGGCACCTGATAGCGGTGGACAGCGACGGCTCCAATGGATGGGGGGTGAGCTGGTCCACCCACTCCCTCAGCAACGGCTCCTACTGGCTCAGGGCAGAGATGAGGGACATGCTCGACAACGTCGGCGTTCAGACCATAAATGTTATGGTGGAGAATTAAGGGTAGGCAGACCCCCGTTGCATCATCGAGCGCTCAGGGTCGTGGGGTCCCGGTATCTCCCCGGCCCCCCGCATAGCCTATCTGAACTCCGCCATCAGCTCCTCCAGCAGCGGCGCCGCCTCGCTCTCTGGCAGGCAGAATTTCATCTCAAGGAACTTCCCGCGGAGTGCCCTCGCCTTCTCCCCGACATCCGTGCCCCTCAGCACAACGTCCGCGACAAGCGAGGCGAGCTCCTCGAAGTCCGCTTCCCTCATACCGAAGCGCGTCATCTCCTGAACCCCCATCCGGATACCGGAGGCTGAGGTGAAGCCCTCGTCGTCAGGGAGGGCCTGGTAGTTGGCGATGATGTTGCTCTTCTCCAGCTTGTGCGCGATCTCGACTCCCCTCGCATAGCCCACCCTTATGAGCACCTGGTGCGTCTCGGTGTAGCCTACTGACGGGTCGCCCTCCACCTGAACGCCGTGGTCGTGCAGGGCCCTGGCAAAGGCCTTCGAGTTGTCCAGAATCTGCTTCTGGTATTCCCTTCCATAGGTGTTGAGCTCGTAGGCGGCCATGAGGTTTCCAAGAAGCGTCCCGAGGTGGTGGTTGCTGACCGAGCCCGGGAACACTCTTCTCTGAATCGCCTCCCAGAGCTCCTCGTACTGCGTCCCCGGGGACATGTTGCTCGAGATGATTCCCCTCTGGGTCCCAAAGAAGGTCTTGTGTGTGGAGCCGGTCACTATGTCCGCGCCCTCCTGGAAGGGCATCTGGAAGTACGGGCCGACGAGACCGAGGACGTGAGCCATGTCGTACATCAGCAGCGGCCTCTCGGGAAGTCTATCGGCGAGCCTGCGCATCTTGACCACCGGCTCGGGGTGGAGCACCATGCTCTTTCCCAGAATTATCAGCTGGGGCCTGTGCTCCTCCATGAGGCGAGCCGTCTCCTCGAGGTCTATTTTATAGGGGTTTTCCTTCTGAACTGGGAAGTTCACGACCGCGTGCCTGTCCGACATCGGATCGTGAGCGACGTAGTCCCTGAGCGCCCCCATCGGCTGGGAGGAAAGGTGGCCACCGCGGCCGATGTGGTGGTTCATTACCTTGCGAATTCTTTTCGGCTCGCTTTTCCTGTCAACCCTGTTCAGCCAGTCTACTATGCCGCTGAAGACGGCAGCGTTGGCCATCTGGCCGGAGATTACGCGCGCCTCCACCTCGGAGCAGCTCAGGAACTTCCTCATCTCCTCCAGAAACGCTTCCTCGACCCAGGTTATGAATTTCGTTCCCTGATAATAGTAGACCTCAACATTCCCGAGCGCCTTGACCAGCCTGTGCTCCGCGTACCTCCCCTCCGGGTCCATTATCGTGAGTGCTCTAACCAGAGCCGAAGGCGTCTGCTCCGATGGAATCAGGTTGATGCACTGTGTCCTGCGCCACCTCGTGTTCTCCGCGGCCCTCTGCACCAGCTCCCTGGCCCTCACAGAGAATAGCTCCCTCTCCTCGCTCACTTTCTTCCTCTCGACCTCCTCGAAGAGAATGGGTCTCGAGTGGGGGGGAGCCTCGGCCCCCAGATTCCGCTTCACGACCCTGGCATCAATCACGCGGGTCTTTGTCCTGATGTGAATGACCTGGCCGTCTCTTATGTCCGCGTCGAGGAGGGCGAGGCCCAGTGCCCTTTTCTCCACTTCGCAGGTGATTCGGGACATCACACCCTTCCCTTCGAATTTGCAGTAGGCCGTCATCGTGCCGCTGGTAACGTATCCCACTTTAATGTTGCCCACACGGACCTCATCTCCCCGCCTGCAGATTCCCTGGCCCATGACCGCGATGGGGTATATGCGCCGGGGCACGAGCTGCTTCTCTTTCGGCTTTCGCAACGTCCCGGCCTCCCTCTGCTTGAGCTCCTCGAGTTGCTCCGCGAGCGCACGCTTTCCAACGAAGTCGCCTTTCTCGCGAGAAAAAGACACAGCCATTCTCCCCTGGGTCAGGGCGAAAATCGGTATCTCCTTTCCCTCGGGGTCGGTGCCGAGCTCGTGGCCGTAGAGAGGTAGCCCAGCCTCGAGCCTCAAGGTGTCGCGGGCGCCTAGACCCACGGGCAAGATGCCCTTCCCCCTCCCGAGCTCCAGAATTCTCCTCCATATCTCCCGGGCTGCCTCTCTCGGAATAAAGAGCTCAAAGCAGAGCGGCTCTCCCGTGTAGCCCGTTCTGGAGATATAGACCTCCACGCCCCCGATTCTTGCTTTTCTCAAACAGTTTCGGGCTGGGTCCGGAAGCTGGCTGCCCTGGTCAAGCATTGCTTCAAGCACACTCCTCGACTCGGGGCCCTGAAAAGCCAGCATGGCGATCTCGGCCGTCTTGTCCTCCATCCTCACATCCGGGAAGCGGAGGATGTACTTCTGCAGCCAGTCCCAGTCCTTCTTCGTGTTGGCGGCGTTGACGACCAAGAGATATTCATCTTTCGTGAGTCTGTAGAGGTACGCGTCGTCCACGGCGCCGCCGTTTTCATTAGGAATTAGAGTGTACTGCGCCCTTTCGGGCTCAAGCGCGGCGGCGTTGTTGGTCAGGGTATACTGGAGAAAGGCGAGGGCGTCCCTCCCTGTGATGAGGAAGCGGCCCATGTGAGAGACGTCGAACAGACCAGCAGCCCTTCTCGTCGCCAGATGCTCCTCCAGAATTCCAGGATCATAGTGCAACGGCATCTCCCAGCCGTTGAAGTCAACCATCCTGGCATTAAGGGCGATATGCTCTTCATAGAGAGGCGTGCGATTCATCCACCCACTCTCCCGGCGCGCGAGAAAGCTTGCGTTGGTATAAATATTGTTGTTGATTTGATTGATATCGTAATCGGAGTTAATCTAACGGGGCACGCGTCGTTGAAATAGCCGGTCCCATCTGGCACCCATCCCCTGCTCCCTTTCCAGCTGCACCCGAGGCAGGCGGGGATCTGGTAGGGTGAGGGAACATTGGTGCTCGCTGGTCGAATATGCCCCCATCCCAGGGACAGCAAATCAAGAAGGGTCGAAAATCTCCTGCGTTATTGGGTGAAGGTCTCGCCCTTCTCGAAATTCTCCCTGACGTACTTCAGCAGGAGCTCCCTATTCCTGCGGAGGTGCGACTCGAACCAGACCTTGACAAGCCCTGCGAGAATCTCCCATATCTTGTTCAGATTGACCTTGTCAACTGGGGAGTCGTATAGAATCTGCTGGGCGAATATTCTCTTCCAGCCGGAGTACTTGTAGTAGTGCTCACCCTCGCAATACTCGAACACAAGGCGGAAGTGCAGCTCTTTGCCCACAGGGTAGTACCAGGCCTTCAGGGAGTCGCCGGTGCGGCCCTGATCCTGTGTCTTGTCTATGAGGGATATGGAGGAGCAATCAGCGAATCGAAAGTTGTCACGGAAGCTCCACTTGTCCGGGAACTCCTCGAAGGTGGCGAAGGTGCCAGGGCTGGGCTCCATCGTGAAGTGTATCTTTCTCTTGTCGAACCTTATCCATATCTTCCAGAAGTTCTCAATCAGGCTTTTGTTTATCGCCGCCTTCCTCTCGCTCAGCTTGCCCATGTCGTCCGTTATGTCTTCGGCGAGCTCGTTCAACTCTGCGTCCAGCTGGGCAAACAGGTCGTCCGGCATCTGCACCACTTCCGGGCTGGTATGGGGAACAGGACTTAAATAGATTTTTATTGCCCTCGAGGTTGCGCGCACATTCTGTTAGAGCCACACTATCGGATGGGACAGGGACGCTCCTCCGTTCTGACGAGCCGGGGGAACTCTGAATGGCCCGACCCTGTCATTCGCGGAATGGGGAGAAGCTCCTCGGGCCGGGTCCGCGTCCCTTGAGGGCCCTGACAATGATGATAGCGGTGATGACGGCTAGGGCAAGAACCGGAGTCTGAAGCCCCGGAACTCCTTTGCCGCCCCCGCCAGTCCCCACCTCCTTGACGACGACCGTGACCGTGGTCAGGGCGCTCGCCCTCGAATCGTTGACCTCCAGGGTTACGATGTGGGTGCCCTTTGGAAGGAGGCTGTATGTTATGTTCCGCCCGCGCCCGAGTTCCACACCGCTCTCCAGCTTCCAAACGAACGTGAGCTCGTCTCCATCGGGGTCCGAGCCATCGCCCATGAAGAGAATTCCGGCGCCTTTCTTGTAGACAGACATGTTGAGCGGCAGCTTTATTGCCGCGGTTGGTGGCCGGTTCACGTCGATGACCGTAATATTCCACATCGCACTTATCGTCGTTTGTCTGTCAAAGACATCGACCCTGAGCTGGTAGGTATTTCCGCCCATCGTGAAGTCTGGGGCAAATGTGAAGGAGAAGCCCTTGGCTCCGGGCTCCAGAATTCCATTGATGTACCATTTGTAGATGAGGTCGGGCGTGTCGACATCGCAGGCAATAATGCTGAATGACTTCCTCCCACCTTCCTCCACCTCTACATCGGTCTCCTCTGGCGGGTTGGGGAAGTATGGTGGGTCGTTCACAGGCTCGACGGATACCGAGATGTTCAGCGTGGCCTTCAGCCCGAACCTGTCCGTGGCTGTTATCCGGAAGAACTCTTGGTAGTCAACACCCGGTGCAAACTCCTCACTCCCCGTGTCTATGACTAGGGTCCCATCTTCAGTGATATTGACAGTGAGGCGACTCTCGCCGCTCGCGGCAACGCTGAACGTGAGCTTGTCGCCAGCGTAATCCGCCGGTGTGTCCGGGTCGAGGAAGAGGTCCGGGAGGAAGAGGCTAGAATCGCTTCCTCCCTCTTTCACTTTTAGATGGATGGGGTCGTCCACGCCCTGCCTCACAGAGGGCGGGTGGTTTTTATGGGTAACGGTGAAGTTGAAGCGCGTCGAGGCAGGCGTGGTCCCGGGGTGGCCGTCACTGCACCGAACTTCAAGCTCGAAGGAGCCGAAGGCGTACTCCACGGGACCGAGTCTGAAAGCGTGAATGGATTCCTCATACCTGTTCGGTAGCTCCGCACCCGGTGGGCGAGTGTCCTGACCAGCGACGACCACCGTGAAGGTGAGGTTCTCTGAGGGGTCGTCCCTGTCGTAGAAAATCGTCCTGAGGTCAGGGGTCTTCCAGGGCTGCCCCTCCGAGACATAAACGTTCTCTAAATATCCCGTTGTCACGGGTGGGTCGTTAACAGGTTCCACAACAACCCTCACGGTAACATCCGTTGACTTGTTCCCCGGACCGTCATCCGTGGCTCTGAACCGGACATCCTCGGCACCGAACCAATCGGCCTCAGGAATAAAGGTCACTCTGCCGGTTGTTTTATTAACCGAAGGCTTTGTATGGTACATCGCGAGGGAGCCGAAGAGGCTGTAGGAGATGCTATGTCCCTCCGGGTCGGTAAAGTAGTCGGAGAGGACGAGGGTGTCGTCCACACTGTCCTCCTGCATATGAATCTCAGGAATTCCCCCGGTATACACCGGGGGGTCGTTGGGAAGAGTGAAGGTTAGCTTGTACCAGCCCCTCCCGGGCACGAAGTTGCTTGAGGATGCGGAGCAGCCGATGGCCCGGACCGCAAAATAGACCGGGCCCTCGTATCCAACCGTGATGTCCGTGAGCCTGGCATAGGCCCCTCCACCCTGCTGGGGCATGTAGTCCCCGCCGATATAGTTCAGGTTCCTGTCCCACGCGGAGAGGTGGAAATAGCTCCCTGGTTCGAAGTAACCCGCAGTGAAGACTAGGTAGGCCTCCGTTATCGCTTTGCCCGGTCTCGCGCTCACGCACCACCAGTCCACCCAGTCAACTCCCTGGTCCGCGAAGCCGGAGTGAGGGTAGAGGTCATTCACGAAGGTCGCCCCGGAGGGGAAGTTGTCGCGGTCCATCGCCTGCCCGGCGTACTGGGTGCTCAGGGTGTAGCAGCCGTATCCGGATATCGCGTGGACGATCGCGTACCAGCTCCCGCCAAGCCCGCTGCAGATCACTACCTGCTCTCCACCGGCGACCGCTGCCCAGGAGCCATTCCGTAGGTAGAATCCGCCATCCACCGGCCAGACATGGTAGACCCTCAGACCGAATATCCCGGTCTGTGGGCACTTCACCTTTACCTGCATCAACTGGTCATCCCCGGGAGGAGTGTCGATACGCCAGAGCTCACGACCCGGGGGTGACTCAATGCTCAGGCTTCCAGATGCAGTCCCACCGCCGTAGACCCTAGGGTCGCCAAGCGAGACACTCAGTATATAGCTACCCGGCTGGGTGGCGACCTCGGGCGGATTGGTATCGGTCATGTTGACAACGACCTGAATGTACATCGTTCCGCTTCCGCTGGGGTTCCATGTCTGGACGCCGATTACAGTTTCCCAGCGATTGGTGGTCCGGGAAGAGTCGAGGCCATAGAGAACGAGGTGAAAATTGTACTTGCCACGGTCCGTCTCGTTGTAGTCCACCATATAGAGGCTGGCGTTGAGAACCTTCCCGTAGGGCACCTGGATGCTGTACCAGTCCTCGCGGTCCATCGAGGGGTTCGTCAGCAGGGTTCCCTCAACAGATTCGCCGTTTGAGAGCGGAATCGCCTCATCCCTAGTATTGTTTGGCTCTAGGTCAACGCCCCGCCCCCGCTCCTCCATCTCCTCCCCTTGAAGTGTCCCCGGAACCATCGCTCCAAAGAGCAGGAGGCACACTACCGCGGCCTGAAATCTTGCGGGCCTGCCTGAGACTATCACTTCCATCACCCCTGCCTCTGATCTGTCCGAGAACGATAGGTGGAGCTGGGGCTATATAATTATTGGTCCTATATTCAATATAAAAGCCGGAGTAATAGAATGAGCTGTGGGCGAGAGGGGGAGGCAGTCGGTCTCATCGCCTCCTGCGCTGCGCGAGAATGAGGCCGCAGACGACCGCGGCCGCCAGCGCTACTACGGTCTCGAACCCGGGAAGCCCTCCTCCGCCCCCTCCACCCCCCGGTTCTCTGATTATTATCGTGACCGTCTGCGTCACGGTGCTCTTCCCGTCGCTCACCTCGAGCGTAACCATCTGGGTACCCTTCGGCAGCTTATTCGTCGAGAATGTTGGCCCCCTGCCGAGCTCGGCGCCCGTCTGGTCCCTCCAAACGAAGGTCAGGCTGTCTCCATCCTCGTCCAAGCCTTCGGCGCTGAAGCTCACATAAGCCCCCTTCTTGAATGTCGACATATTCAGGGGTGTCTTTATGTATGCGCTTGGAGGCCGGTTAGCTTCATTAACGGTGATGTTCCACTGGAAGCTTATCGTGGTCTGGCTGTCTGAGATGTCCACGCGAAGGTTATAGGTCCTTCCGCCCATATTGAAGTCTGGGGTGAAGATGTAAGTGAACCCTCTGGCGGTCTTGTCCTTCGCACCATCAAGATACCAGGAGTAGCTCAGCTCGGGGGTGTCGATGTCGCTCGCCGCCACGCTGAAGCTCTTCTTCTCGTTCTCCTTCATCACCACGGTCGGTTCATCGGGTGTGACCTTAGTAAAATAGGGCGGGTCGTCTTCTGGCTCGATGCTTATGGTGATGTTCAGCATCGCCCTGAGGCCCGCCTCGTCCCTGGCCGTGAGAATGAGTTTCTCTTCATAATTCTTGCCGGGCAGGTATTCCTCCCCACCGGCGTCAAATGTTATTCTCCCGTCCCTCGCCAGACTTACCCTGACCTTGTTCCCAGAGGGAATCGTCAGGCTGAAGGACAAGGTGTCAGCGGCGTAGTCCTCAGGCGTGTCGGGGTCGGTGAAGAGCTCGTAGGCATTGAGGTGGTCGTCCTTTCCACCCTCCCTGATGATTACAGGATAGGGGTCGGGTATTGACGGGGCGAGCGAGGGTGGGTGATTGACATGGGTGATGTTCACATAGAAGCTCGTCATCACTGGAATGGTTCCCTCGTGGCCATCGGTGCAGGAGACCTCAAGGAGGAAGCTGCCGAAAAAGAAATTCGCCGGACCAATTTTGTAGTGCCTGCTGCTCTTTTCGTATACAACTGGCAGGGTCGAGTTCCGGGGACGGGCCTCGGACCAGACAACTCTAGAGCTGAGGGTCAAATTGTCAAAGGGATCGTCGATGTCCTTGAAAATGGTGCTCAGCTCCGAAGTGTACCCGACCTCGCCCTCCTGCAGGGTGAGGTCGGAGAGTGGTGAAATTATATAGGGCAGGTCGTTGACGGGCTCGACCACCACATTCACTGCGGTTAGGCAGAACGGATTCCCCGGTCCGCTGTCCGTCACCCGGAAGCGGACGACCTCGCTCCCGGACCAGTTCTCCTGGGGCCTGAAGGTGACCCTTCCGGAGCTCTGGTTCACAGTGGGCCTCGTCTTGTAGCCCGTGCCGTAGAGAGAGTAGGTGAGGGCGTGGCCGTCCGGGTCAACGAAATACTCGGAAAGCACCAAGCCGTCGTAGGTGCTATCCTCCTGCATCCTGATTTCGGGAATGGTGCCGTTGAGGAAGGGGGCCTCGTTGGGCAGCTCGACGCTTATGGTGTAGTCGTGGTAGGCGGGGTAGTGCTGGGACGAGTCCTCGCCAGACTGGGTCCAGTGGGAGACGGCCTTCACGACGAAGTATATCGGCCCATCATAGGGAACGCTGACGTCGCCCAGATTGATTGAGGTGTAGTAACCGTAGTAGGTGGAGCCGCTCTTGAGAATGTTAAAGTCCCTGTCCCGGGCCGAGAAGTTGTATGTGTTGCCGCGGCCCGCGCCCTCCAGTGTGAAAAGTACATTCCGGACGGGCTTGTTCGCCCTCGCGTTTACACAGAACCAGTCCACGGGGTCGAGCCCCTGGTCAACGTGGTCCCTCCTAGGCTCGTTGTCTGTGATAAGAGTGGCCTTGGAGGGTATGTTGTTGTCGTCGGGGGTGTAGTCAAATAACTCCGTGCTGAGTGTATAGCACCCCGAGCCCTCCCGAGCCCGGACCATTAAATATGATGTTCCGTTGCACCCCGTCATCCTGATTTCCTCATTGTTTCCTGTGCCGTTCTGCTTCGACGCGTTCTGGAGCCACCAGGCGCCGTCGTAGCTCCAGACTGTGTAGCCGAAGAGGTCGAAGTTGCCCGTCTGGGGGCAGGTCAGCCTGGCAAAGAGGTGTTTGTCGTCGGGGATAGGCTGCTCCAGCTTGTAGAGCTTTCCGATGTTGGGGCCGTTGCTGGTCAGCTCCCCCTGATAGGTGCCGGTGCCGATCAAAATCGGGTCGCTGTAGGAGGCGCTGATGGTGTAGTTGCCGGGCTGGCTCCCTGAATATGATTTGAAGACAAGTATCACAATGGTGGCGGTCGAGCTGGAAATCTGGAACATTATAGCCGCCTCCCACTGATTGGTGGTATTGAGCCATATATAAGAGTAATAGTCGGCGGAGTTATAGATATAAAGGTCAAAGTTCACTTTCCCCGGATTGTCCGGATCCCAGTCGAGGATGCACATGCTTACATTCACCACTTTTTGGGGAGGGACGTTGATTTTATAATAATCATAATTGTCATCGGCAGAGGTACGCATCAGGCTACCCATTACCACTTCGTCAGGGTCAAGGTAGGAGGCGCCCGATGATTGATTGTTCCCGGGCTCGACATCCGCGCCAATCCGCGTGCCGTTCTCCGCGTATAGAGCCGCAGGCAGCGCCCCGACAAGCAGGAGCAGCGAGACCGTTATGGACTGGACCCAGAAAGATTTGATTGACTCCTTTTCCATTTTAATATTCCCCCCCAATACTCTTTTGTGCCGGGTGTATATAATTTTTATGGAGCGATTAAAAATTTGTCGAATCCCGAAATAACTTCCTCTCGGCAAATATAAGAGCCCTAAAACCATATCAATACATGCGGAAGCTCACAAGGAGAAAGC